>CAZGUB010000048.1:0-9194 GCA_964528935.1 uncultured Flavobacteriaceae bacterium
AAATCTTAACGACAAATGTTTGGTCTTCAGAGCTTGCTAAACTCGCCTCAAATGCCATGCTTGCCCAACGTATTTCTTCTGTCAATAGTCTTTCGGCGCTTTGTGAAAAAACCGGAGCTGATATCGATGAGCTTTCAAAGGCAATTGGTATGGACCACCGTATTGGGCCTAAGTTCCTTAAAGCATCTGTTGGGTTTGGAGGGAGTTGTTTTCAGAAAGATGTTTTAAACCTTGTTTACTTATGTCGTTACTACGGTTTAGAAGAGGTGGCCGGATATTGGCATCAGGTGATCAAGATCAACGATTATCAGAAAAATCGATTTGCACAAAAAATAATAGACTTTAAATTATCTGAAAAAAAAGTTTTAATCTTGGGATGGGCTTTTAAAAAGGATACAAATGATACCAGAGAATCCGCTGCAATATATATAGCAAATTCACTTTTGAAAGCTAATGTTAATGTTAGTGTTTTTGATCCAATGGTTAGTGAGAGTCAAATAAGACAAGATTTAGGGGCGTTAAATTCAAATGAAAAAAACTATAAACATAGTATCAAAGTATTTGAAAATATAGATGATGCATTAAAAGAAAATTCATTAGTCGCAATCCTTACTGAATGGGATGAATTCAAATCGGTAAATTATCATCTGATTAACCCTAATATTAAAATATTTGATGGTAGAGGAATTCTAAATTACAATAAAACAATATTTTCAATTGGTAAAAATGTACCGTAAAATTTTAATAATTCTAGGAACCAGAGCAAAAAGAAAATTTCTAATAATAGCCATATTTCTTTTTATTAGTATGATTTTAGAGGTTTTAGGAATAGGGTTGCTTATACCAGTCCTAGAAATTATATTTGGAGAAAAAAATGAGACATTTTCAAACTTTATAGAATTAATTGGGCTTAACTATAACTCAAAAAATCTAATTGTAATTTTTATTATTTTTTTTTTGGTAAGAACCATTTTAATAATATTAATTACTTTTTATCAAAATAATTTTGTAGCAAAAATCCTAAGATTTTTGGGAAATGACATGATGAAAAGATATTTGTATGCTGACTTTGAATTTCACAGCCAGAGTAATTCATCTAAACTTCTTAAAAATATTTTAGTTGAAATTCATTATCTATCGGACTATTTGTTTGCTTTGATTTTACTTCTTGTGGAATCTTTTTTAGCTTTTGGTATTGTTTTAACATTATTAATTATTGAGCCATTAGCTTCGTCAATAACTATTTTTCTAATTTTTATTTTTTCTTTATTGTTAAATTTATTTTTAAAACCAAAAATTAGTTTATGGGGGAACAAAAGAGAGAAATTAGATTCATTAATTTCTAAAACGGTTAACGAAAACATAAATGCTTATAAAGAAATCAGATTTTCAAATTCAATGAAATTTTTTCTGAACAAGTTTGATAAACTTTACTTACCTAAATCAAAAATATACACATATCAAAAAACTGTTGCTATAGTTCCAAGATTTTTTTTAGAGTTCATAGCTGTTATATCAATTTTTACTTTTACTTTATTAATGTATTTTTCTGGCAATTTGCAATCAGAAATTTTAGTTAAAACTAGTATTTTCATCACTGGAGCATTTAGATTGCTGCCATCTGTTTCAAGAATTATATCATCATATCAGAGACTTAATTTTTTCAAAAGCAGTTTAGATTTATTGTACAACGAAGTTTTAAGTCTTAATAAATATAAAATAAAGTATTCACAAACATTTGCGTTAAAAAAGATTAAAACACTTCAATTAGATTCAATTTCATTTAAGTATCCTAAATCAAAAAAATATATATTTAAAAAATTTCATTTTGAAATTAATGAAAATCAAATAGTAGGTATTTTAGGTGAGTCTGGTAGCGGTAAATCAACACTTATAAATATAATTTCAGGACTCTTAAATCCATCATTTGGCGAGTACAAAATTAACGGTAAAATAGTCAAAGCTCCAATCAAAATTGGATATCTTCCTCAGGAAATATACTTAATGGATGAATCAATAAAAAAAAATATTGCATTCGGGGAAGATGATTCAAAAATAGATGAAAATAAAATTATCGAAGTTTTAAAAATGACTAATTCCCTAAAATTTGTAATGGATTTAGAAATGGGTATAAATACTATTGTAGGTGAACGAGGTTCAAATTTTTCGGGTGGTCAAATAAAAAGATTAGCCCTTTCAAGAGCTTTATATTATGAACCATCAATTCTAGTCTTAGACGAAGTCACAAGTGGATTAGATGATAAAAACGCAATAGGGATCATGAAATTGTTAAAAAAATTAAAAACAAAAATCCCAATAATTTTAACTACCCATGATAAAAGTCAAATTAATTTTTGCGATAAGATTTATAATTTAAAATAACTAAAATGAATGACATTTTTTTGAAAGAAGATTTTTTAACTGAAATTAATTATTTAAGATTCCTTTTAGGAATAGTAATTCTGATTGGTCTAATATTCTTAATAAGAAAAAATTACTTAAGAAGCAGCTTTTCAAATGACAACAAAGTTTTCTTCATAAGAAACATTTATACATTCTCAATAGCGATTACTTTGATTGTAGTTGTAATTAAATCCTCTTTAGCTCTATCTCTTGGATTGATTGGCGCACTTTCGATAATTAGATTTAGAACTGCAATCAAAGAGCCTGAACAAATAATAACCCTTCTAATGGTTATGGCTGTTTCCATTTCAATTGCTGCTGAAAAAGAAATCCTTGGAGGAATTATGACTTTAATTTATATTTTACTTAATAACAAAAAATTTCAAAAAACAGATACAGATAGCAGTAATAAATCTTTAGTTATCTCATTCAAAACTAATAAAGAATTATCCTTTAATGATTTAGATGATGTTAAATTTACTAGAGTTTATAAGACAAAGGATAATAACTTTACGATAGAATTTTTAGTTAAGGAAAAAGATATAACCAAAACAATTATACATTTTGAAGAAAAATTAAATGTAAAAGTTGAATATGAAGTATTTTAAGTTCGTATTAGTATCAGCACTAACATACATACTTCTGTATTCAATTACATATTTTGGCTATCTATATAGCGATAGGCAAGACTTTATTGGAAATGTTTTTTCAACAGTCAACAAGATAAATAGTAAAGTCAGAATTTATATTGATATAGATAAATTATTTTATATAAACCCAAGGTTCATTTTCCCAATTAAATCAGACTTCTTAATTGACTTCTCCATTAAAGACAGGATTTATAATGATTCTGTAGTTAAATCTGTTCTTAACCAGGGAGAATTATTTCTTGATAAGGATAAAAAATGGAGAAAAACTGACATAATAATTAATAATAGAAAAATAGCAGCCAAATATAAATTCCATGGATCAAGCTTGTATCCATATTCAAGAAAACATTTTAGCTTTTCTATAAAAACTAACTATAAAATAAGGAACATTAATAGATTCAAATTAGTTAATGGAATTGAAATGTCATATGTAAACATATTTTTAAATTCTTTAGCCAGGGAAAATGATTTAATATCAGAAGACCCTGGTGAGATTGTAATCGTTTCTGTTAATGGTGAAAAAAGAGATTATTTTATGTATGAAAATTTTGACGAGGAATACGTAAATAAAAATTTTGAACTTTCAAATTCACTTGTTGTAAGAAATAACACTTTTATTGATAAGAGTAGAAGCTGGCATGAATCAGAGTTAGATAGTGTTCCAATAAATATTGATTTAGAATACATTTCGAGAGATAGATTTGAGATATGGAAAAACTTACAGCATTTAAAATTTGAAAAAATAGATTTCGATAAGGGTTATTTGGGTAACTTCTTTTCTTTACTTTATCTATTTGGGAATCCTCATCAAATTTTGGGTAATAATGATAAATGGATAATCAACAATAATAGATTAATTCCTGTTTACAGAAATGAGGGGGCAATAAGAGCTTTAGATACTGAAAGTCAAAATTTTAATAATTCAATGTTTTCAAATAACAATTACGAAAGTGACACATATATTAAGTACAAAAAGCTTTTAACGGACAAAGTAATTCTTCAAAAAAGAAATCTTAGCCTATTCAAACTATTGCAAAATAAAGAAAAAATTTTAAGAAAATTTGATTCAATATTTTTATCTAACAAGGAGAAACATAGGATGTACAATGTTGATTATTTCAGATTAAAAATAGAATATCGAAAATTTAAAAAAATTATTGAAGGCAATTTTAACGTAATAGATAAGTATTTAAATTACGGGCATGTAATGGTATCAAAAAAGGATTCCCTGTTAACTATATATTCAACTAGAAATAATGATCTTGAGCTGATTTTTGAAGATAAACAATTAGACATAAAATCTAAAGAAATTCAAATTATTGATAATAAACTAGAACCAAAACTTATAATTAATAAAGTAAAAATTGACCCAAAAAGAATCAGAAGAGGGAATTTTTATTTCATAGATAAAGTTACTAGAGATACTTTAAAATTAAACAACGAAAAATTTGATTTAATTGAAATACTTTAAACTATTTATTCCCATATTAATTTTTTTTGCGTGTGAAAAAAAAGAGGATGTATTAGACTTAGATATTTCAACTAAAGATTTACATAAAATATTTTATGGAAATTCTTATTATCGAATAAAAGGCATTAAATCAAAGAAAAAAGATTTTAAATTTAATTTATCAAAGCCAAATCATTATCTAAAACTCGAATCAAATTTTAAAATTGAGGGTTTTAATAGTTTAATCTTATCCGATGATTCGTTTAACTTTTTCATTAATGAAGCTAGGGATTATCCAATTTTCCATAATCAAATCAAGTTTAACAATTATATTAAAAAAGATTTTTTCTTACTACCTTCATTTTCTCTTGAAAATTTCGAGTTAATTGGATTAAGAAATACTAATTATTACCAAACTAATAGGGAAGGTGATTTATTGTCATATTTTAACTTATTAGACAATAAAAATGAAACAATTTTTGACCTTGTTTTCTATCAAAAATCAATAAATGATTTAATAGAGCTTGAAAATCAAGGCCTTTACCCAACAAGTATTAGTAGTTTATACTTTATTCAAAATCCTTTTACTAATAAATATTCTATAATACCTGATTTGGAATTTTTTACTAAACAAAAAAACTCTATTATTTCAAATTTGATAAATAAATTAAATGTTGAAATTAAAAAAGATGAAGAAAATAAAATTTACAATCGTTATTTAATAACTTCAGATACAATTATTGATAAGGATCTTATAATAAAAAACTCCAAATTTAGAATTTTGAACAACTCTGATTTAATTTTAAAAAATGGTGCAAAACTAGTTATTGATGAATCTGTAATTGACGTTTCAGGCAAAAAAAATGATTCAATTAGAATTATTGGTCTGGATAATAATTCCATTTTGATAAGAAATTGTGAGAAGGTTGATTTTAGTTTTTGTAATGTAGAAGGCCTTTCAGGTTTCACCTCGTTTGATATTAATCTTCCTTCTTCAATCACATTTTATAATTCTAATGTGATTATAACAAATTCATTGTTTCAATCAAATGTTGCTGGAGATGATTTTATCAATTTCTTTTATTCAGATTTTATAATTGATAATTCAAATTTTGAAAATGTAAAATCAGATGCGATAGATTCAGACTTCTCAGCTGGTACTATAAGTAATTCAAATTTTAAATTTATCGGTAATGATGCAATTGATTTTAGTGGATCTAATGCCTCACTATTTGATTTAAAATTTTATAATATAAATGATAAAGCGATTAGTATTGGGGAAAATTCAAATATTGATGTAGATAATTTAAAAATATTTGATTCTGAAATAGGAATTGTTGTTAAAGACGGATCATCAATCATTACTAAGAATATATTATTTGAAAATAACAAGGTGAATTATTGTTCCTTTATTAAGAAGAATTTTTATGATTATCCAAAACTAACCATATGTGACAGTATTCTAATTGGAACTAACTTAATTGAGGAAAATACAATTTTAGAAACATCTAATAAATATATTACAGTTGAGAAACTGAAAAATGTTGAAGATTTACTTTATGGAAATTTATATGGAAAATCGAGTGAATAAAAGAAGAGAATTAAAATATTTATTCGATAAATCTAGATACTCATTTATTAAAAAAGAGTTACTAGTTAATGGTTATTACAAACAACACGATAAGAACTATATAAATAATTTATATTTTGATAAGAAATTAAAATCTTATTATGAAAACATAGAAGGTTTAGCATATCGAAAAAAATTTAGATTAAGATGGTACGATGGGAAATCAATAGTATTAGAAGAAAAAATTAAAGAAGGGAACACAGGATATAAATTAAGACATAATAGTAAGATTGATGATATTAATAAAGTAAATTTTAAACAATTTAAAGTTCTTAATAATTATAAACCCATAGTTTATAATAGGTATCTTAGAGAGTACTTAATTAATTCTGACGGGATTAGAATTACCCTTGATAGTTTACTAACTTTTAAAAAATACAACTCACTTAAAAAATATTATTCAACAAATAATATTCTTGAGATAAAATATCCATTGAATGAATTTCCTGAGGAAAACATTATATCTAAACTTAATTTAAGACTAACAAAATTTTCTAAATATTTAGATGGTTTAAAAACTATAAATAATGATTCACATGAATAAAATTTTATATTAATCAAAATGAGTGCAACTATAAATAGAATTGTATCAGAATTAAATAAAGATGGTTTTTCAAAATGCCATATATCTGAATTATTATCTAATGGTGATCTAAAAAAATTTAAAAGACTCGAAGATTTTTATAAAAAATTTAGAAATCATAAGGTAATAAAAGATAGAATTAAAAAAATAAATGAAGGGATACCTGACCCAAGTATTCAAAAGTGGTATGAAATTAGAGCTCAAGAATTTTTAAAAAATAAGGTCACCCTTGGAAATCCAGATATCGATCTTTATTCATCTGAGACCTTTATTAAAATTGCTCAATTGTTTTATAATGAAAAGAAAATTAGAGTTAGAGGGATAGAATCTTGGATACATCCTAAAACTGGATTTAAGAGACAAATTAACTCCCAAAATTGGCATCGTGATCAAGAGGATTTTAAAATTCTCAAGATTTTTATTGCTTTAAATAATATCGAAAACGAAAATGGTCCTACAGAATTTATTAAAGAAACTCAATATGGAGGAAAATTTGAAGATATTACCTACAACATGAGATGGTTAGATTATTATTTAAACCCAAATATTTTAAAAAAAATTAGGAATGCATACGTTAAAAGATTCAAGCGTTATAAAATGAGATATAGACCACCAGAAAGAAACTTTATCAAAGCAACAGGGGAAAAAGGCACAGTTTTTTTTATAAATTCTAATGGCCTACATAAAGGTGGATTTGTGAAAAAAGGAGAGAGACATTTAACTCATGCATGTTACCTGAAACACGATGCACCAATGATATCTTATGATAAGTTAAAATCTTTCAATAATCAAACACATTTTATTGACTACAACAGTAAAGAATATTTTGCCTTATCGGAAGCACAGAAAGAATTATTTAAATAAAACATGCTAGACAATAAATCAGTTTTAATCACGGGAGGTACTGGTAGCTTGGGAAAAGCATTAACAAAAAGAATTTTAACAGAATTCCCAAATGTAAAGAGACTTGTAATTTTTTCTAGAGATGAACAGAAACAATTCCAAATGTCTCAAGATTTCCCCGAATCAAAATATTCAGCAATTAGATATTTTATTGGAGATATTCGAGATTATGCCAGAGTTAAAAGAGCTTTAAGAAAAATTGATTATGTAATTCATGCAGCTGCAATGAAACATGTTCCTATAGCAGAATATAATCCAATGGAATGTGTAAAAACTAATGTGCTTGGTGCTGAAAATATAATAAATGCTTGTTTAGAATCTGATGTGAAATCGGTAGTAGCTTTATCAACAGATAAGGCTGCTGCTCCTATTAATTTGTATGGAGCAACAAAATTAACTTCAGACAAATTATTTATTGCTGCAAATAATATTCGAGGTGGAAATGATATAAAATTTTCAGTAGTAAGATACGGTAACGTAATGGGGTCAAATGGATCAGTTATACCCTTTTTTTTAAAGAAAAAATCAGAAGGAGTACTTCCAATAACTGATTCAAATATGACAAGATTTAATATAACATTAGAAGAGGGTGTAGATATGGTTCTTCATGCGTTAGAAAAAGCAGAAGGAGGTGAAATATTCGTACCTAAAATACCCTCATATAAAATTACAGATTTGGCAACTGCAATATGTGATAAATGTAAGAAAAAAATTATAGGAGTAAGATCTGGAGAAAAAATTCATGAAGAAATGATTACTAGCTCTGATTCATATAACACTTATGATTTAGGGAAATACTATGTAATTCTACCTCAAAATCCAGTTTTTGATATCGAAAGTTTTATAAAAGAAAAAAAAGCTAAAAAAGTAAAACCTGGATTTTCTTATAATTCTGGTCAGAATAAACATTTTCTAACTGTAGATGAATTAAGAGTTTTAATAGAAAAAATTTAGATTAAATATTTAAAAAAGAGATGAAACTCATCCCCTATGGAAAACAAGAGATCAATAAAGAAGACATCAAAGCTGTAGTTGATGTATTAAAAAGTGATTTCTTAACCCAAGGACCAAAGGTTGAAGAATTTGAATCTGAATTTGCTAAATACGTAGGCTCAAAATACGCCATTTCAGTATCTAACGGAACTGCAGCTCTTCATTTATCTGCCCTAGCTTTAGGCGTAAAAAAAGGGACAAAAATTATTACTACACCTTTGTCTTTTGTTGCTACTTCAAATTGTATTGAATATTGCGGAGGCGAAGTTGAATTTTGCGATATAAATCCAGATACACTTTGTCTAGACATTGATCTTGTAAGAGAAAAGTTAGAAAATGCACCTGCAGGAACTTATGCTGGGATTATCCCAGTAGATTTTGCAGGATATCCGGTAAATATGGAGGAGTTCAGAGATTTAGCAAATGAGTATAATTTATGGATACTAGAGGATTCATGCCATGCTCCAGGGGGATATTTTATTGATTCTAAAAAACAAATTCAAAAATGTGGTAATGGGAATTATGCAGATTTAGCAATTTTTTCTTTTCATCCTGTAAAGCATATTGCATGTGGAGAAGGTG
>CAZGUB010000049.1:0-8933 GCA_964528935.1 uncultured Flavobacteriaceae bacterium
GCTTATTGAAGGAAAGGAAAAAGTTTCCCACCGCTCAAGCCACTTTTTACTAATGGTTTTTTAATTTTACTAAAACATTTTCTCCATTGACAAAACATTCGGAAGAGAATTTCAATCAGCGAAGGTTAATCACCACTTATTTTTCTGTAGTGATCAGTATCACTTTGGTGCTATTTTTGTCGGGATTGATGGGAATGTTGCTGTACAATTTCAAAAAAGTTGCAGACCACTTTAAGGAACAGATTGTGATGACCATCTACATCAAGAACAATGCAAAAGAGGTCGAAATAACCCAACTCCAAAAAACCCTAAGCCTAAATGCTGCGACCAAAAAAGTGGATTTTGTCTCAAAAGAAATGGCATCGGAAAGACATGCCAACGAAATTGGTGAAGATTTTATGGAATTTTTGGGCTACAATCCTTTACTAAATTCTATGGATGTTTATTTCAAAGCCGCTTTTTTAAACCCTGCCATGGTTTCCAAGCTGAGCCAAGACATTGGGCTGTACCCCTATGTAGATGAGGTAGTCTACGATCAGCCGCTGTTAGAACTGCTGGAGGAAAACATCAACAAAATCACCTATGGCATATTGATTGCCGCCGTGCTATTTATCGGCGTAGCCGTGTTGCTCATCAACAGCTCGATACGTTTGTCCATTTACTCCAAGAGGCTTATCATTAAAACCATGCAACTGGTAGGAGCCACTAAGCGTTTCATCAGAAAACCATTTATACTGACCCACTTGCTTATGAGCGTACTGAGTGCCCTCATTGCCCTGCTGGGCTTGGCCTATGTGGTTTACGAAATCAACAAACGTTTTCCCGAACTTCAGATCATGAACCATCCTATGGATTTGGCACTGGTCTTTGGCGGTGTGCTTCTCTTGGGGCTGGGGATTACTTTGGTCAGTACTTTTTTTGCCACACAGCGCTACCTAAACCTAAAATCGGATGCCATACAGTAACATTACAAGCCATGAGTGAAAAAAAAGAATTGTTATTTGGAAAAAGAAACTACCGCATGTTGTTGGTGTCATTGGCCGTCATTGGGATTGGCTTCATACTCATGGCCGGAGGTGGAAGTGAGGATCCCAACGTATTCAATCCGGAAATCTTTAATTTCAGGAGGATCAGATTGGCTCCTACAGTCGTGTTGTTGGGTTTTGGCCTTGCGATTTATGCCATTTTAATGCCTCCAAAAAAAAATAAATGACTGCTCTGGAAACCCTTATCTTAGGAATCGTACAGGGGCTTACGGAGTTTTTACCTGTTTCCTCCAGCGGTCATCTCGAACTCGTAAAGTTTATTTTTGGCAGCGACTATGAGCAAGATCAGGGGCTACTACTCACCATCACCCTTCATGCTGCTACCGCTATCAGTACCATTTTTGTTTTTCGAAAAGACATTGGCACCCTCCTCGCCGATTTGTTGCAATTCAAAAAAGGAGAAAGCCTCAGTTTCAGTCTCAAGATTCTTCTCTCTATGGTGCCGGCTGTTTTGGTAGGACTTTTGTATGAAGATTTTATCGCTTCCCTATTCGATGGTAAAATTGCGTTGGTAGGAAATATGCTACTGGTCACCGCCTTGCTGTTGTTTTTTGCAGATCGTGTGCGTGAGAATTATAAATCCATAAGCTTTCCAAATGCTTTTTCAATCGGCATCATTCAGGCCATTGCCATCCTCCCGGGTATTTCCAGAAGCGGAGCCACCATAGCATTGGCAGTCCTTCTCAATATCGATCGAAACAAAGCCGCCAAGTTCTCTTTTTTGATGGTCATCCCTCTGATTTTGGGCAGCATGGCCAAAAGCATCTTAGATGGTGATTTGTCGGGTGAAACTACCCCGGTTTTGCCTCTGATTGTAGGATTTGTAAGTGCCTTTTTGAGTGGCGTTTTGGCTTGCCAATGGATGGTGGCTTTGGTCAAAAAAAGTCAACTCAAATTTTTTGGCTATTACTGTATGGTGGTAGGACTGATCGCAATTTTATTGTCCTTATAGATGAATCTTTCTAAATCAACCGTACTCGATGGACAACTCCTTTTGATCGACAAACCCTTGGTGTGGACTTCCTTCCAAGTAGTTCATAAACTTCGGGGAGTGCTGCGTAAAAAATACCAATTGAAAAAATTAAAAATGGAGCTAGCGGGAACCTTAGACCCCCGTGCCACAGGGTTATTATTGATCTGTATGGGAAAAGCAACCAAAAATATCAGTGCCTTGCAGGATTTAGAAAAAGTCTATACCGGAACCATCACTCTGGGGGCAACGACTCCCTCCTTCGATCTGGAAACCCCCTTCGATCAGAAGTTTTCTATCGATCATATTACTCCCCAAAACATCGAGCAGGCAAGGGCTCAATTCGTTGGAGAAATAAAGCAACATCCCCCCGTTTTTTCGGCCATTAAAAAAGAGGGTAAAAGACTATATGAGTGGGCCAGAAAGGGAACCGAAATCACTACAGAAGCACGATCGGTTACCATTTACGATTTTGAAATCACCCATATCAGTCTTCCCCATCTAACATTTAGGGTCAGGTGCTCCAAAGGAACCTACATTCGCTCCTTGGCACACGATTTTGGAAAGGCCCTTGACTCGGGAGCACACCTGAGTGAGTTGAGAAGAACTGCCATAGGCACTTATCGGGTCGAAGACGCCCTTTCCCCCCAATTGTGGACGGCTCGATTGGACACAATATCCCAAGAGGATTGACCAAGAATCTTTGGATTTTTTAATAATTTTGCCAAAAAATTAGACAGAATGGCGTTTACCGCAGATCAGGTATCAAAAATAATCGCACGAAAGGGCTACCTGGATTTTAAAGTTCCCAAAGATCTGGATTTGGTTGCGGCCATTAAGCAACTCAAAAAGGAAAAAAATGCGGTATTACTGGCCCATTACTACCAAGAAGCAGCCATCCAAGAACTGGCAGATTATTTGGGAGATAGCCTTTATTTGGCTCAGGCTGCGGAAAAGGTGTCGGCCGAAATAGTTGTTTTTGCGGGTGTACATTTTATGGCCGAAACAGCCAAAATCATCAATCCCTCCAAAAAAGTGTTGCTTCCCGATCTCAAAGCCGGCTGTTCGTTGGCGGACAGCTGCCCCCCCACAGATTTCAAAAAATTTATCGAACAATATCCGGGTGCCCACGTGGTAACTTATATCAACTGCTCAGCCGAAATCAAAGCACTCAGCACCATTGTTTGCACCTCCAGCAATGCCGTGAGGGTTATAGAATCCATACCAAAGGGAGAAACGATCATCTTTGCACCCGACAAAAATTTGGGACGATACCTCATAAAAAAAACCGGAAGAGACATGATCCTATGGGAAGGATCGTGTATTGTTCATGAAGCTTTTTCTTTTGATAGAATTGTGGCACTGGCAAAAGAACATCCCCGTGCACAATTCATAGCCCATCCCGAAAGTGAATCTCAAGTTTTGGAAATTGCAGACTATATCGGTAGCACCTCTGGACTGCTGAATCATGTTCAAGAAAATTCTGCCGATACCTTTATCGTGGCTACAGAAGCCGGGATTTTGCACGAAATGCAAAAACGCTGTCCAGACAAAACCTTTATTCCTGCACCGGTAGAGGACGAAACTTGTGCCTGCAGCGAATGTGCTTTTATGAAGCTCAACACCTTAGAAAAACTCTACCAATGTTTGAAATACGAAGTCCCAGAAATTCACTTATCAGCCTCACTGATTGAAAAGGCCAAAAAACCCATTACTAGAATGCTTAAACTAGGATGATTCTATGTTGACCAATGTCCTCGTAATAGGTAGTGGAATTTCTGGCCTAACCTATGCCATCAAAATGGCAGAGCAAAGCCCCAACACAACCATTTCCATTATTTCCAAAAACAACCTTTTGGAAAGCAATACCCGATATGCCCAAGGGGGAATTGCGGTGGTCTCTGATTTTAAGAGTGATTCTTTCGAAAAACATGTCGAAGATACGCTGGTGGCAGGAGCAGGAAAATGCGACAAAACCGTAGTAAAGTTTGTTGTAGAAGAAGGGCAAGAACGATTGAAAGAACTGATGGCCTGGGGAACCCAATTCGACAAAAAAAAGAACGAACTACACCTGACCAAAGAAGGAGGGCATTCCGAAAAAAGAATCGTCCATTACAAAGACAAAACAGGTTTAGAGATCCAAAAATCCCTCATCAAAAAAATCAAAACATTTTCTAACATTTCACTGTTAGAAAATCACACCTTGGTCGATTTGATTACAGACCACCATACGGGAAGCGACTATGGCCGATGTTATGGAGCCTATGTTATTTCCAATATAAAACAGGAAATCATCAAAATAGCTGCCCAAATCACTGTGTTGAGCACCGGAGGAGCAGGACAGCTTTTTTCCCACACCACCAACCCCACAAATGCAACAGGAGACGGGCTAGGGGCAGCCTATAGGGCCAAAGTATTCATAAAAGACCTTCCTTTTGTTCAATTTCATCCCACCGCTTTGTACCCTAAAATCAATGGCAACACCTTTCTGATCTCAGAGGCCGTAAGGGGCGAAGGTGGAATTTTAAAAGATCATAGGGGCAAACGGTTCATGTTGGAATACCACCAAAATGCTGAATTGGCTCCCAGAGATATTGTCGCACGTTCCATCGCTCAAACCATCAATCGATCGGGTCAGGAATGTGTTTATTTGGATTGTACAAGCATCCCAAAAAAAGATTTTGAAAATCAGTTTCCGACAATACAGGAAAACTGTCGAAAAGTAGGTATCAACCCTCCCGATGAGCCCATACCCGTTATCCCTGCTGCCCACTACTTCTGTGGAGGGATTCATGTCAACCACCAAGGAGCGTCACGCCTCAAAGGGCTATATGCCATAGGAGAATGCAGCCATACAGGATTACATGGCGCCAATAGGTTGGCTTCCAACTCTTTACTCGAATCTTTAGTGTTTTCTCACCGTGCAGCCCTCGACTCTATAAAACAGTTGAAAAGCGAACTTCCTCCAATAGCATTCTTCAATAACCTACCCGAATGGAAAGGTGAACACTATATCTCCAATGACAAAATCACCGCAATCGGAAGATTGAAAAGTGAGCTCCAACAACTTATGACTGCAAAAGTGGGGATTTTTAAAACCTCCCTAGGCCTCATTGAAGCCGAAGCCACCCTCAAAAACATCTTTTTGGAGACCAAAGAAATTTATATGCAAAACAAGCTGACCTTGGAAGTTTGTGAACTAAGAAATATGGTCAGTGTCGCCTATCTGATGATCAAACAATCTCAAGACTTAAAATACAATACAGGGGTTTTTTACAATCAGGACTATGCAAAATAATTTTTACGACGAACATTCGATTGTCATAGATAGGTTTATCGCACAAGCCCTGCATGAAGATATCGAACATGGAGATCACAGCAGCAATGCCTGTTTTGAAGAAACAACAACAAAAAAGGCCGTATTGAAGGTAAAAGAAGCCTGTATAATCGCAGGTATAGATTTGGCTGTGAAAATTTTTCAACAATACGACCCCAGCACTACAGTTATCACCCATGCAAAAGACGGCTACCGCGTGGAAGCAGGGAGCGAGGCGCTAACGGTCGAAGGTTTGGCAAAATCCATTTTGGCCACGGAGAGACTGGTTCTCAATTGCATGCAGCGGATGAGCGGAATTGCTACTTTATCTAGACGGCTGAGTGACAAAATCAGTCATACTTCCTGTAAAATCCTCGACACCCGAAAAACGACACCCGGTTTTCGATATCCCGAAAAATGGGCCGTCTCTATTGGTGGGGGATACAACCACAGAATGGGATTGTTCGATGCCATTATGATCAAAGACAATCACATCGATTTTTGTGGAGGCGTGGCTCCCTCGCTGGAAAAAACTAAATCCTATCTATCCCAAAACAAACTAGATCTACCCGTGATCGTTGAAGCCAGAAATACTAATGAGATCGAACAGATCATGAGATTCCCATGGGTGGACCGGATACTATTGGACAACATGCGCCCCGAGGTGCTGCAAGAAAATTTAGAAATAATCCAAGGCCAATTCCCCACAGAGGCCTCAGGAAACATAACAGAAGAGAATCTAATTTCCTATGCAGAAACAGGTGTTGATTTTATTTCTATGGGAGTCTTGACCTACGGAGCCAAACCGGTTGATCTGAGTTTAAAAGCAGTATAAACTTTCCCTCCATATTTGTTATATTTGTGGAGTTTCGAGCCATGAGATACAAAAGAATTTTACTAAAATTGAGCGGTGAAGCCCTGATGGGGCAACAAAATCAAGGCATTGATCCTGTCAGACTAGATGAATACGCCAAGGAGATCAAAAAAATTCAAGAGACCGGAACCGAGATTGCCATAGTCATTGGTGGTGGAAATATATTCCGTGGGGTCTCCGGCGCCAGCAAAGGCATGGATCGGGTTCAGGCCGATTATATGGGCATGTTGGCCACCGTCATCAACGGACTGGCATTGCAAAGTGCACTAGAAAACAACGGTGTTCCTACACGTCTACAAACCGCCATCAAAATAGAAGCCATCGCAGAACCCTTCATCAAAAGAAGAGCCACCCGTCATTTGGAAAAAGGAAGGGTCGTTATTTTTGGTTCTGGAACCGGAAATCCCTATTTCACCACCGATTCGGCTGCGGTATTAAGAGCCATTGAAATCAATGCCGATGTAATCCTCAAGGGAACTAGGGTGGATGGTATTTACAACGAAGATCCCGAAATCAACAAAAAAGCCGTAAAATTTGATTCCCTCTCTTTTGATGAGGTTTTGAAAAAGGGACTCAAGGTAATGGACACTACTGCTTTTACCCTCAGCCAAGAAAACAAACTACCCATCATCGTTTTTGACATGAATACCAAGGGGAACCTCAGCCGAATCATCAAAGGAGAAAATGTAGGAACCCGTGTTGACCTTTAATTTTTTTCAAAATGAATGAAGAAATAACCCTCATCACAGACACCGCCAAAGAGAGCATGGAACTCTCCATTAACCACTTGGAAAAGGAATTGTTGAACATCAGAGCCGGCAAAGCCAACCCCATAATGCTCAATAGCGTTATGGTGGAATACTACGGCACCCCCACTCCTCTGAATCAGGTGGCCAACGTCAATACCCCCGATGGAAGAACCTTGACCATACAGCCCTGGGAAAAAACCCTGTTGCCCGAAATCGAAAAAGGAATCCTCCAAGCCAACCTGGGATTTAACCCCATGAACAATGGAGAATCATTGATCATCAATGTGCCTCCACTTACCGAGGAGAGAAGAAAGGAACTGGTGAAGTTGGCAAAAGCAGAGGCTGAAAATGCCAAAGTAGCCATCAGAAATGCCCGAAAAGAAGCCAACAACGACATCAAAAAAACAGACAGCTCTGAAGATTTGCAGAAAAATGCTGAGATAGACATTCAAGAACTTACCGATCAATTCATCAAAAAAGTCGATGCGGTCTTTGGTGCCAAAGAAAAAGAAATTTTAACCGTCTGATCCCCCTACACCTTGGTTGCCCAACAAAATGAATTTTAAAAAAAAGAGCTTCTGGGGAACCGTAGCCAACTTGATTCTAAGAAATCGTAGGCTTATTCTTGCTGCGATAGTTTTGGCCACCCTCTTTTTTGCCACCCAATGGCAATATATGCGGTTTACTTTTACCGAAGCCAATCTTTTGCCAGACAAACATCCAGAAAACGTCCAATACAACCACTTTATAAAAACCTTTGGCGAAGAAGGAAATATGATTGTTATTGCACTGAAAAATTCTGATTTTTTTAAGCAAGAACTGTTTGAGAAATGGGTGGATCTCAACCAAAAAATCGAAAGCTTTCCCGAAGTAGATTTTATTCTCTCCACCAACAACATTCAAGAGCCGGTAAAAGATGAATCCCAGAAGAGATTTGTTTTACAGCCTGTCTTGGATTACAAAAGCTCATATCCTTCCTCCATTTCAAAATTTAAAAAGAAATTACTGGAGCAACTCCCTTTCTACCGTAACATTATCTATGACCATGAGGGTGAAACCATAAGAACGGCCATATATCTAGAAAAAGACATTGTCAACACCGCCCAAAGAAAAGACTTTATTTTTAATACTTTTATTCCACTGATAGCATCCTTTGAAAAAGAAGTTGCTCAGGACGTGAAAATTTCCGGAATGCCCTATATCCGAACCTTAAACGCCCAAAATATAGTGGACGAGATAGGGGTTTTTGTGGTCATGGCCATGTTGTTGACCAGTCTGATTTTTTTTCTTTTCTTCAAATCATTTAGGGCGACCTTCATTTCCATGCTGGTGGTCATTATTGGAGTAATGTGGGCCTTTGGGGTATTGGGGCTGTTGGGATACGAAATCACCATATTGACTGCGCTTATCCCCCCTCTGATAATTGTTATTGGGGTTCCCAACTGTATATTTTTAATCAACAAATACCAACAAGAAGTCGCAAAACACGGGAACAAGGCCAAGTCACTTCAGCGAGTAATTATGAAAATTGGCAATGCCACCCTCATGACCAATCTGACCACCGCCTCGGGTTTTGCAACCTTCATTCTCACAGACAGCAAGATTCTTAAGGAATTTGGGATTGTGGCTTCGATCAATATCATCGCTATTTTTTTGCTCTCCCTTTTGATTATTCCTATTGTTTACAGCTTTATGAACCGCCCCAAGAAAAAACACCTCAAACACCTCAACTACCGATACCTCCAATTTTTTATCAGATGGCTGGAGCACAAAGTCCGGTACAAAAGAATAAATGTTTTCGTCATTTCCATACTCTGTTTGGTATTTGGAATCATTGGCATTTATCAAATAAAAATTTCGGGAAGCATCATCGAGGACATGCCCAAACAATCCAAGTTTTTTGAAGATATACGCTTTTTTGACAAGGAATTCGATGGTGTGGTTCCTATAGAAATCATGGTCAATACCCAAAAAAAAG
>CAZGUB010000050.1:0-8878 GCA_964528935.1 uncultured Flavobacteriaceae bacterium
TCGTAATTGGTAGTGGTCCCGGGGGCTACGTAACTGCTATCCGTGCCTCTCAACTTGGACTGAAAACTGCTGTTGTAGAAAAAGAAAGCCTTGGAGGCGTATGCCTCAACTGGGGGTGTATCCCCACCAAAGCACTTCTAAAATCGGCACAAGTATTCAATTACCTAAAACACGCCAAAGATTACGGATTGGAAGTAAAGGAATACGACAAAGATTTTGACGCCGTGGTCAACCGAAGTAGAAATGTAGCCGCCGGAATGAGCAAAGGGGTTCAGTTTTTGATGAAAAAAAACAAGATCGATGTTATTGAAGGCTACGGCAAGCTCTTGGCTGGAAAAAAGGTGAGCGTTACCCAAGGACAAAATACAAAAGAGTACAAAGCCAAACACATAATCATTGCTACGGGAGCACGCTCGAGAGAGCTCCCCAGTCTGCCACAAGATGGAAAAAAGGTGATTGGATATCGCGAAGCCATGACCCTGCCCAAACAGCCCAAAAAACTTATTGTTGTTGGCTCTGGTGCCATAGGAATCGAGTTTGCCTATTTCTACAACGCCATGGGTACCGAAGTGACCATAGTGGAATATTTAGATCGTATTGTCCCTGTAGAAGATGAAGAAATTTCCAAACAGCTCGAAAAAAGCTTTAAGAAAAGTGGCATTAAAATCATGACCAGTGCCGAGGTCACCGCAGTCGACACCAAAGGGAAAGGCATAAAAGCCACCGTGAAAACAAAAAGCGGAACGGAAACCATTACTGCAGACATTGTCCTATCTGCGGTAGGCATCAAATCCAACATCGAAAACATCGGGCTGGAAGAAGTAGGAATCGTTGTGGATCGAGACAAAATTTTGGTCAACAATTTTTACCAAACCAATCTGCCCGGCTACTATGCCATTGGAGATGTCACCTCCGGACAGGCCCTTGCCCACGTGGCTTCTGCCGAAGGAATTCTTTGTGTAGAAAAAATAGCAGGGCATCAGGTACAACCTTTGGACTACGGTAATATCCCTGGATGTACTTATTGCCTTCCCGAAGTCGCCTCCGTAGGATTGACCGAAGCCCAGGCAATAGATAAAGGCTACGACATAAAAGTGGGTAAATTCCCTTTTTCTGCCTCAGGAAAAGCCCAAGCAAGCGGCAACTCAGAAGGTTTTGTCAAAGTCATTTTTGATGCAAAATATGGTGAATGGCTGGGTTGCCATATGATTGGTGCCGGAGTAACCGACATGATTGCCGAGGCTGTACTGGGAAGAAAACTAGAAACTACTGGACATGAAGTCCTCAAAGCTGTTCACCCACACCCGACCATGAGTGAGGCAGTAATGGAAGCAGTGGCAGATGCCTACGACGAAGTGATACACCTCTAAGATCCAAGAAGAGCTTCAATCCCCAAACGATAACTTTCCAGTCCAAATCCTACAATAATTCCTTTGGCCACTGGACTTACGAATGATTTGTGTCTAAAATCTTCCCGGGCAAAAGTATTGGAAATATGGATTTCTATCACCGGTGCGTCTATGGCCTTGATTGCATCGCCTATGCCCACAGAAGTGTGGGTATATGCAGCGGCGTTCAACAAGATACCATCGCAAGAAAAACCGTATTTCTGCATTTCGTCGATCAACTCCCCTTCTAAATTGGACTGAAAATAATGAAATTCGTGTTCGGGATAGTCGGCCTTTAGTTGCTTGTAGTAAACTTCGAAGGTTTGGCTTCCGTAAATTCCAGGTTCCCGAGTTCCCAAGAGATTCAAATTGGGACCGTTGATGATGACGATTTTCATTTTTAAATTTTTATGAAATTAATAAAAATAAAATTTATAAGGTTTTTTAAAAAATCAACTAAATTTTGATAAAAAAATTTATTAAATTAATAAAATCCAAATCGTTAAACACCATGATTAAAAAAGAAAAATTCTTCGAGAATGATGCGATTGATCCAACATCAATAAATGATTCTCCAATTTTCATTCCATCGGAAAGCTATATTGAAGGCTATCTCAAATCAAGTAAACCAATCAAACTCGAATGTAGTTTCACAGGAACTATTTTTACTTCAGAGAAACTAACCATTGATGCATCTGCATCTATGAAGGGGGATGCAATATGTGAAAACTTAATTCTTGAAGGCACTATGGATGGGAATATATTTTGTAGTGGCCACGTTGAATTTGAGGAGGGCTCAATATTCAACGGAAAAATTTACACTTCCACCTTCAAAAACCTAACACAAGAAAATTCAGACTTTGTGGTTCAAATTCCCAATCACAAAACTCTATCAGAAGTCAAAGCAATTATTCGTGAACTCAGAAATGATATTGGACTTACATCAGATGAAATACTATCTCAAGTAAGAAGTTTGTTTTATGAAAATGTTTTCTCAGCACGAAAAAACCCTCATGATGTTATTGTAAACCCTTTCACCGAACAACTCTCCAGAAACAAAAGTAAAGTACTAAAAAAAACAAACCTTACAAATAATCATAAAGAAATTGAGAATAAAACAGGTCAAGAAAAAGGTAATGATCCTACAGAGACAAAAACCTAAGTTTTAGTTATTATTTGGTTATTTTTGAGGGATTTGAAATGGGATAATCTTATAGCGGATTATGAATTTTACCTCAAAATAGAACGGGGTCTGTCTGAAAACACCGTCAAAAGTTATGCCATGGATATCCAAGCCCTCGTCCAGTATATTGATAAACACCGGCTACAGGAAGATCCGGCAAATTGCACCAAGGAATGCTTGCAACAATTTATCTACCAGCATTCTGATTCTATGAGTGCCAACAGCCAGGCCCGCAGGATTTCTGCATTGAAGAGTTTTTTTAATTTTTTAATTTTTGAAAATGTAAGAAAAGACTCTCCTGCAGATCTGATCGAAGCTCCTTCTAAAGGCAGAAAACTTCCAACTACGCTCAACCTTTCCGAGATTGAAAAAATGCTTAATGCCATTCCATTAAATGAACCCAACGGCCAGCGCAATAGGGCCATTATTGAGACCCTATACGGATGTGGACTAAGGGTCAGCGAGTTGGTGGAGCTAAGTCTCTCTAACGTTTTTTTTAAAGAAGATCTCATTCGGGTGACTGGCAAAGGAGACAAACAGAGATTGGTGCCACTGGGTAGCTACGCCAAAAAACACATCCAAATTTATGTGGAACAGATACGCTTGCACAAAAAGATAAAAAAAGAAGATCAGGACATTTTATTTCTCAACAGAAACGGCAGAAAAATTACAAGAGCCATGATTTTTACCATTGTTAGAAATACCGCAAAAGAGGCAGGTATCCAGAAAAAGATCAGCCCCCACACCTTCAGACACTCCTATGCCACACATCTATTGGAAAATGGAGCCGACCTGAGAAGCATACAGCTACTAATGGGGCATGAAAGTATTACAACCACAGAAATCTATACTCACTTAAACAACAAACACCTAAAAAAGGTAATGGAAAAGTTCCACCCAAGAAAACTCTAATAACTATATGTTTTCTACCAATCGGAATCCCTCTCCGTGAATGTTTAATATTTCTACTCGAGGGTCGTCTTTGAGGTATTTTCGCAATTTAGCAATGTAAACATCCATGCTTCTGGAGGTAAAGTAATTGTCATCTCTCCAAATTTTATTGAGCGCCAACTCCCGCGGGAGCAAGTCGTTGATATGCAGTACCAGAAGTCTCAACAGCTGGTTTTCCTTTGGGGATAGCTTGATCGGATCTTCATCATCATAGGCAAGAAAACGAAGTTTAGAGTTGAACTTAAACCTCCCAATGGTAAACTCGTGATTGTCGGTCTCTGGAACATTGGCCGTCTTTCTGCGGTTCAAAATAACTTTGATTTTGGCCAGCAGTACTTCGGAGTCAAATGGTTTGGCAAGGTAGTCGTCTGCTCCTATTTTGAACCCCCTCAGTACATCTTCTTTTAGGGTTTTGGCCGAAAGAAAAAACAAAGGAATGTTCTCGTTTTTTTCCCTGATTTCTTTACCCAAGGTAAAACCGTCTTTGAAGGGCATCATAACGTCCAAGATGCAAAGGTCGAAATTTTCCTTTTGAAATTTTTCAAAGCCTTCGATTCCGTTTTTGGCCAAAACTACTTTATAATCGTTGAGCACCAAATAATCTTTCAGAATATTCCCAAAGTTGAAATCGTCTTCTACTATGAGTATCTTTTTTTGGTCAGCAGTCATAAGCAAATATTTTAATGATTTTAGAGCAATGATATGGAAACAATAAAGGAGGTACCCACGCCAACTTTACTGTCGAGTCGGATCTCTCCATGGTGTAATTCTACAATTTTTTTGACATAGGAAAGTCCCAATCCATGTCCTTTTACGTTGTGAATATCTCCGCTTTGCTGTCGGAAAAATTTTTCAAAAACGTGTTTTTGTGTTGCAGTATCCATTCCTATTCCTTGATCGCTAATGGTCAATTCTATGCGGTTTCCCTCCCTATTGGCAGTAGTTACCTCAACCACCGGTTCGTCTTTAGAGTATTTGATAGCATTGTCTAGTATATTGACAATCAAATTGGTGAAATGGTTTAAATTACCCATAATTTGGGTATGAGTTGCCTGAAGTTGCATGCTGATTTTACCATTTTGATTTTTGGCGATCAGTTCCATGTGTCGAACGGCATCCTCCACGGCATCGTGAAGATTCATTTCAGACAGCTCGATCGGGGTTTTGCTTTTTTCCAATCGCGATATCATCAAAACATTTTCGACTTGGGAAAGCATGCGCTGATTTTCCTCCCGGATCATCTTTATATATTCAAGGACTTTGGTGTTTGTATTTTGTATTTTGGGGTTGGAGATGGCATCGAGTGCCAAATTGATCGTTGCAATGGGAGTCTTGAACTCGTGGGACATATTGTTGATAAAGTCCGACTTCATTTCTGATACCTTTTTTTGTCGTATGATTTGATAAATGGCAGTAGTAGAAACCGTGATGATAAAAAGGGTAAGGAGAATGGAAAGGCCCGCGACACTCAAAATAGAGGAAAGCACAAACTGATCTCTATCGGGAAAGGTAACCACCAATTTGTAGGGGGTGTTTCCATCGTCTTGAGGAAATATTGGCGTTTCATATTTAGGGCCGCTCTGGTCTTCTTTATAAGCATTAGATTTTACCTTGGTGGACAATCCGTTGTTGTAAATTCCAAATTCGTACAAGGTCAGTATATTTCTGGTACTAAATTCCTCATCCAATAGCAATTTCAACTCTTCGGAACGAATACGCTTGTGTACCGGAATAGTAGAGGAATAGTCCATATAGGCCGATCTAAAAATTTCTTGATCGAAGACATTCATACGTTCTACAGTTTTCAACTTGGTGATGGAACTGGCTACCCGATTTTCTCGATTAAAAATCTTGTCCTTACTGAGAATCGTAGTAGTTTTTACCTTTTTAAAATCATTTACCTTCCCCGCTCCCAGCTCCGGGTTGATGTCAGATAGGTTTATGTTGTAGTCCTCCTGAAGAATTCCAAAGGCGTAAAAGGAAGTTAGATTGGACGAGAGTTCGTCTTCATTGTCTACAAACAAAAAAATGTCCGTGAAATTTGAATCACTCGGCGTGCCGACCGAGTCTCTCAACCGCTGATAAGCCGCAATATAGTCTGATATTTCTTGTTCTCGCACCTTGGCCGAGACCGACTTTAGCGACTGGCTGACGGCCAAAGAAAACTCCTCCTCTTTATTTTTCCATGAGGTAGTGATCCAATAGGCTTGAACCACCATAATGGCCACCAAGGAGACAACCATCAAACTGACCAATAAAATCAAAAAGTTCTTCTTCAAAATTTAGTAATTAATTTATTTACAAATTTCCTTAAAAAAAATCATCATCCTACTTAATGTATTGTTAATTATACTACTTATTCGGACTTCGCAATCAAAGCCAGATGGATTTGCTCTATTTTTTGCAAGGTAGTTTTTTGGTCGATGTTCTCAATAACATGGTCGGCCAAGGGGATTTTTTTTTCGTCCTCCCACTGGTTGTTTATTCTGGCCCTGACTGCTTCGGCTGGGATTCCGTCTCGTTCCATGACCCTTTCTATGCGAACCGATTCGGGTACGGTGAGCAAAATGGTTTCATCACAGAGCGCAGCGGCTCCGGTTTCAAACAATATCGCCGCTTCTTTAACCACATAGGGTCCTTGTTGTTGAGTCAAAAAAAGTTGAAAATCTTTCTGAACAGCAGGATGAACCATGGCATTTAGGCTTTCTAGTTTTTTGGGATCCGAAAAGACCAGCTCGGCCAGAGCTTTGCGATCCAATTTTTGATCCTTGTACAAATGTTCGCCAAACACTGCTTTAATTTTGCTGATTAACTCTGGGTTTTCTTGCATTAACAATCTGGCCCGATGGTCGGATTCATAGCAAGGAATGCCCTTGGACGCAAAAAAATCCAATACAATTGATTTACCACTCCCGATTCCGCCTGTCAATCCAACTACTTTCATTTTCTGATCAAAAAATCTACTGTTTTGGGCTCCAACCGGATATTGATCAATCCCTCCGGGTTTTTGGTGAGCGATACATCCATGGTTTTTTGATTCCCAGAAGCCAGATCCGAAAAATCTCCACTGACCTCAAAATCACTGTAATGAATGTTACCGGCCTTTTCGATGGGAACCAAAAAGGTAACGCGAAGCGTTTGGGGGAAAAGCTTGATGGCGAGGGTATCGGGTAGATTTTTGACCTGAATGGACACGTTCAATGATTTCTCGGTATATCTTTTTACATCGGTACTAACCGTGATCATTTCTGTTTCATACTTGAGCTGGTCTATGGACATCAAACGAAGTTTCCTTTCAATATTATTGTCAACATTTTGTTCTCGTAGCGGCACCGTTTTGACCGCTTTTAGCGTATCGACCACTACCGATGGTCCAAAGATCGAAATGCTGTCGGGGACGACATGCCACTGCGTTGTTTGCTCATATCCGGGTTTGAATGCAATCTCGATTTGGGGAGCTACGGCTACTCTTTTTTGCTTCAATTTACTGTATGAAAAGGACAAGACAGCAGGACTGATCTGGTTCAATATCGAATTTTTATATAACTGTTGCTGGATCTCAAACCGCTGTTCGTCAAGGTTCACGACTGCCTTTAGAGAACCTAAGGAAACATTTTTTAGGGATATGGCTATGGGGTCGCTGAGATTGTGATAAACAAACAACTGAAATCCGCTGGCGGTGAGGTCTACTTTCAATTCTGGCAACTGTTGAGGATCAGGAATAATATTATCCGGAACATCGACCCAGTGGACCTCGAAGATCACAGAGGAGCTGTAGGTGTTGGACAATTTGGTGATGATCCAAAAAAGGAGAGACAGGGCAACAAAAAAGAGAAAAAATTGAAACCTTTTTTTGTCGGGAAATTTTATTGGAAATTTCTCAAGCTTTCTTTGCATGTCGTTGGGTCAACATCGGATTCTGGCATTATTAGCTATTTTCCAGTGCCTCTATGATCTCTTGACTAACACCTACATTGGAAAATCCTCCATCGTGATAGAGGTTTTGTAGGGTTACTTTTTTGGTGTAATCAGAAAACATCACAACAGTATATTGAGCACAATCTTCTGCTGTAGCGTTACCCAGCGGAGCTGTTTTTTCTGCATAATGGAGAAATCCATCCAATCCTTTTACGCCTTTTCCGGCGGTGGTCAGCGTGGGGGATTGTGAAATGGTATTGACCCGTACTTTTTTATCCTTCCCAAAGAAATAGCCAAAACTTCGGGCGATGGATTCTAAGTAGGCCTTGTTGTCGGCCATGTCGTTGTAGTTGGGAAAAGTTCTTTGGGCGGCAATGTATGAAAGTGCTACCACACTCCCCCAAGGGTTCATGGCGTCTTTCTGGTAGAGCGTTTGCAGAAGTTTATGAAAGGAAACTGCAGAAACATCCCAACCTTTGGCCATCCATTCATGATTGAGATCGGTATAGTGTTTTCCTTTTCTCACGTTGACGGACATTCCTATAGAGTGAAGCACAAAGTCCAGCTTACCTCCCAAATGTTCCATCGCCTGATCGACCAATTTCTCGAGCTCTTGCAGGTTGGTGGCATCGGCCGGTATAACAATACTTCCGGTTTGATCGGCCAGATTTTGGATTGCCCCCATTCGCATGGCTACTGGCGCATTGGTCAGTACAAATTCCCCTCCGGCCGCTTTGACCGCTTCGGCGGTTTTCCATGCGATGGACTGGTCGTCCAAAGCTCCAAAAATAATCCCTTTTTTTCCTTCCAATATTTTGTATAACATGTTGTTGGTGTTAATTTATTGCTAAAGATACTGTTAATTCAGTAATTGTTTGGCGTGGTCTAGTGCTGTTTGAGTCAACGCTTTACCGGAGAGCATATTGGCCAATTCCTCGATTCGTTCTTCGCTGTTTAGTTCTTTGAGTCGGGTAAGGGTGGTTTGCTCCCTTTCTTCTTTATAGACTTTGAAATGGTGTTTGCCCTTGGCAGCCACCTGGGGCAAGTGGGTGATGGTAAAGACCTGCATGTTTTTTGCCATTTCTTCCATAATGATGCCTATTTCGTTGGAAATGGCGCCCGAAACTCCGGTGTCGATTTCATCAAAAACAATGGTAGGCAATTGCCTGTATTGGGACAATATGGCTTTGATGGAAAGCATGATTCTTGACATTTCTCCACCGGAAGCTACTTTTTTTACAGGGCGAAATTCGGATCCGAGATTGGCAGAGAATAAAAAATCGATCTGCTCTTTGCCAGTCGATAGAAATTGATCGACAGGCTTTAGTTTTACTTCAAACCTGGCTTTTTGCATGCCCATTTTGGCCATCATATCTTGCAACCGACGACATAGGTCGGGAGCAGCTTTTTCTCGGTTTTGGTGCAATTGTCTTGCCAA
>CAZGUB010000051.1:0-8664 GCA_964528935.1 uncultured Flavobacteriaceae bacterium
GTCCTCAGCTGATCGAAAGAAAAGGATCAGAAAAAGAATGGCCCTGTGAAATGGCCTTACTCGCCCTTGGTTTTACCGGACCGGAAGAATCTCTTCCCAAACAATTCGGATTGACTTTCGATGATCGAGGAAACATCAAAGGCGAAAATGAATATCAAACCAACAAACCCAATGTTTTTACTGCCGGAGATGCCCGAAGGGGGCAATCTCTCATTGTATGGGCCATCTCCGAAGGCCGTGAGGCAGCCCACCAGATCGATACCTACCTGATGGGAACCTCTAATCTTTCTCAAAAAAACAAAACCGGAGATTTGGTCGCTGTTTAGACAGGTTTCCTAATTTCTCAAAAAGGGCTTCAAAGCCCTTTTTTGTTTCCATAATTTTTGATTAAATTTGAGTGCCCCCAAATAGATTGTACTTCGCAGGATCAAATCCTCAATTTCACTCTTTTTGCCGGCAAAAAAACAAACAGTATGTTACTGTTTTTGTTTTGGTAAACCTGATAGCCCCAATCAAAAATGCCCGGATTCGAAATATTTGGAGAAGAAGAAAGCAAGGAAGTAAACGAAGTCCTGAAAACGGGTGTACTGATGCGTTATGGCTTTGACAAAGCCAGAGCAAATCAGTGGAAAGCCCTTGTGGGAAAACGCCTTGGGAAAAGACTGGAAAAACAAAATCAATCCACAGGTTCTTAAAGAAATTTACCAGAAAATATAAAACCTTTGGCTAAACACAACTTCCATCAAGCAGGCACCCCTATACAGACCATAGACTATTGGAAAAAATTCCAAACCACACCAAAACGAACCACAGCATCGCGATAGGGTGTAAAGGGAGCTGCGTAGAAATTATAACCGGTGGTATTGCTGTTGAAGTGCTCATACTTCAAATACAAACGGGTTTGTTGTATTTTGGCGTTGATAAAAAAATCCAAGCGGGGAAAGTCTCCGATTTTGGTGTGATTTTGAGCCGCAAATTCTCCCAAATGCGCGCTATAACGATCGGCGTAATACTTTGTAAAATACTGAGCCGTAACACCGGTTTGCAGATAAAGTGCCTTGTTAAATAGCTCGCTGGAAAAGAAAAAAGAAGACCGAAGGTTCCACTCGGGCACATTGAGCGGCTGAAAATTACTGGATCCTCCATTTGGTGTCACTTTTTGATATTGGGCCGTGTTGGCCAATGAAAATTTCCAAAAATCCAACTGATGGAAGTACCTCAGTTTTAGATAATGAAGACTTCCCTCATATTGCTCAGGAGCAACGATCAACTCCTCCTGTTTCCTTCTGGTTTTAAAATAATAGGAAACCTGTCTTCTGACCGGTGGGAGATTCCTGAAATAGGTATAGTTGTTGAGTATTTCGTATAGGCCGTCAAAATTTCCCCAGCGGGGATGCCCAAGGCTCAATTTTAAGGAATTGATCAGCTGATTTTTGAAACTCGGGTTGTACCAGTCGTATTCTTCGTAGTTGCTGCGATGCAAGAAAAAATTAAAATTGGGGGCTTGAGAGCGAAGGCTCAATTTAGACATTAGATGGAATCCATTGTTAAAGGTTCTTTGAATCTCTGCCGAGGTAAATTGGCTGGCATAATCCTTTGCGGTAGAAAAATATCCCTCGGCTTTGAAATCAAACTTTAAAAAAGTTTTTTTCCAATAGGCAGATATTGCCAACTGACCAGCCTGAATCTCGGTAGGGTTCGGGCCAAAATCAAACGGTTCACCAGAGTTGGTTTTGTTTTCCGGCAAAGTGATGTTGTAGTCCCACTGAATCAGACGGATACCGGCTTTGAGTTGACCCAGATTTTTTTTATTGTAAATCGCATACACCTCATTGTCCATAACATCCAATTGCGTTCTAATCCCAAAATTGGCTGTTCCGGTAACCGTCCCAAAGAAAGCATTGGATTTGGTATTGTCATATCCAAAATGCTTGCCTTCAAAGTTGATTTTGTGTCCAATGGTCAACACTTTGGGTTTTTCGTAATTTTTCATTTTTTCCCCACCGCCCAAAACTGCATCGTACTGCTGATCCAAATAATAACGCCTTCCGACCAATGTATTGTTTACTTCTACGTTATTGGTCAAACGAGATCGATCCAGGAAGCCATCGTACTGGAATACCTCTATTGCTTTTTCAAAATAAAAAACACTCAGCGAATCCAAACCTCCGTTGGCTTGGTTTTCCAATCGCTGTGCGGCAAAATGGGATCGCTGGCGGTAACGGTAATTTTTGGAAGTGTACTGAGAAGAAAAACGAAGATTCGTAGTACCACCCAGGGTGTTGATGTATTTTCCCAACGAACGATAAGCCTTGTGAGCGAAGGTAAGGTTCAACCTCGGAGAAGTATTCACAGAAATCAAAGCATCGACCATTTGTCCTTGTTCAAAAACCGTTTTGAAAAACAATTCTGTCAACGGAGAAGGCACCTCGAAATAGGGAATTTCTTCTTCTTCCATATAGGCAAAATGCTTGGCCCGAGCCCCAAGGTCGGGCGTAATTTTTTGATCCTGAAAATCGTATCCCAAACGGTTGTAGGCTTCACCCGTATTGGGGAAAGTCAACAACTCAAAATAATCTTTTCGCAAATAATTAAATCGATAATCTTTGTTGATGCTCAGGGTCGTGTCTACATGAGTGGCTTTGCCGTCCGAATAAAATATTTTATAATCCTCAATCGTCACCTCATTCATCTCCTTAATGGGTTTTTGGGCGATCTGTCTCATTCGGATTATCTTTTGCTCGTAGCGGGTACGCTCCAAAGAAAATGAATCCAACAACTGAACAAAAAAAGCTGCGGGAAGGGTTCGGGTGTCCCGATCGAAATGATTGGATTCGGAGGCGTATTCTGTAAAACCTTTTTCGGCTATAAGATAAGTATTTTCAGACTTTTCGTAAGTATTGAAGGCTGTAAAAATCTCAGGCTTGGGCAAGGGAAAGGAGAGAAAAAGAAGCGAATCCCTCCGACTGATTTTTGGCTCTTCCGCTACAGCCAAGGTGTCGGCAACCACAAACAAACTATCGCTGACCACAGAAAATCCAGCTACCTCCAGTGTGTTGTTCGATGGGGCCTCCTTTTGCTGAGAAAACACTTGGAAGGACAAAAAAATCAGAAAAACAGCGAGGAGTGGCCTCATGTAACAAGTTTGTTGCGAAGTTAAAACAAATGTCCTTAATTTGGTTGGATCATGGCAAACGAATCCAGTAAATTGTTGATCAGGCAAATCTCATCTCAAACAGAAGCCGGAACCGACGAAGCCGGAAGGGGGTGCTTGGCAGGACCGGTTACCGCCGCAGCGGTCATCTTGCCCAAAAATGTGAAACTGCCTCTGTTAAACGACTCTAAAAAACTCACCGAAAAACAACGCTACCAACTCCGACCCCTAATAGAATCCCAAGCAATAGCATTAGCCTACGCACATATTTTTCCAGAGGAAATCGACCAGATCAACATCCTCAATGCCAGCATAAAGGCCATGCACCAATCCCTCGCTGCATTGGGACTCAAACCGGAATTTATTGCCGTCGACGGCAATCGTTTTCATCCGTTTGGCACCATCCCCTACCAATGTGTGGTCAAAGGCGACAGCCGATACATGAACATTGCCGCCGCCTCGGTGATTGCCAAGACCTACAGAGACGACTATATGAACCAAATCCACGAGGATTTTCCGGAATACCAATGGAAAAAAAACAAAGGCTATCCCACTTTGGCCCACCGAGAGGCCATCCGAAAAACAGGAATAAGCCCCCACCACCGAAAGTCCTTCCAATTGCTTCCCAAACAACTGCAATTCGACCTCTAAGACAACCCAAACTGTTGAAAAGTTGTGGAATTATTTGATACCCGGCTCCAAAATAGCCAAACTTGATTTAATACTTTTGAAGTATTGATAAACCCATCCCATACACGGCGTATAGGATCCAACGAGCCTCTAAAACGCAAAGATTTGAAAAAGATATTTCTCATCACATGGATTGCCTTGGTGGCAGGCTGCTCCCCTGCTCCTAAAAAAGAAATTGCTCTGGTAGAGTTCGTGCCTCATAATGCGAGCCTCGTACTTCAAGTCAACGATAGTATAGCACTGAGATCCTCCAAAAGCCTCGCCAAAATTCTGGCCCTCGACGAAACATTGCACCAAACCGTTAAAAACATTACCCAAAAAAATGCGAGCCTTCCTCAGCTCTATTTTATTTCTCCCATTGGAAAAAGTGAAAATGCCGTAGGTTTGATCTACAAAATCCAAGCCACAGACACCCTTCCCATCCATCCAAAAACAATAGAATACAGCAACCAACACATTGGCGTCACAACCGTGGCGGATCAAACTTGCTATTCTACTCAATTGGGAGACACCTACTTGGTGTCCCAATCCCAGCTGATCATTGAAAACGCCATCAGGAATTTTGAAAAAAACCAACGAGGGATCGGCAAAACATCTTTTTACCGTTTGGCAGAAAGTATGGATACCAATAGTAGTGCCAATCTATTCCTCCATCCGGCTTCGAGCGATCTCATTGATCGCCTGCTGCCCCACACTCCCCTGTTCCCCGACACCGGAGGAGACTGGATTGAGCTCGACTTGGAAACCGAAGAAGAAACACCCACAGCCCACGGAGTGGCTCTACTGAACGACTCTATACCCAACGCCCTGTCCCTTATCAGAGATATGAAAAGCCAAGCATTGACCCTACCAGCCATTGTTCCCCAAAATTTTACTGCATACTTGGGCTTTCCCATTAGCGATCTTTCTCAACTGGAGGACAATTTCAAGAGGCTCAGTCGAAAAATGAACCTGCCCATCAAAGCCATTGACATTTCCAAAATCAAAGGCCTGAATGAAATTGCTTGGGTTTGGGTCGGAGATGAAAAATCGATCGTCCTACAAATAGAAAACGGGGAAGACTTCCCCAACTTCATATCCAAAAATGGAGAATACAAAAAATACCGATCTGCCCAATACCAAAAAATAGTACTCCCTCCGGACTTCTCCCATCTGCTCAATCTTTTGGGAGACGAAATCGTTCCTCAATGGGGCGCATCTTTAGACAATTTGCTTTTCATGAGTACCTCAGAATCTGGATTAAAAAACATATTGGGACAGTTGATCGACAAAAAAACACTGCTTCAAAGTCCGGCTTTCCAAAACCTAAACCAAAGCTTGTCCACCCAAAGTTCTTTCCTGTGGTTGGGGCAAACCAAAAATTTATTGACCCATTGGCAGCAAAACAACGCTCCGCAAAACACAAAAGATATACCTGCCGAAGATTTCCCCATACTTGCCTTCCAAGGAGTAAGAGAAAAGGATTTTGTCCACCTGCATTTCAGTATTCAGAAAAACATACCTGCCCAAACCATCGGCGGGGCTAACACCGCTTTTACCATCGCCATGTCAAAAGCCGCAGCCTCCCCGCCACAATGGCTCAAAAACCATAGAAACAAGGGTATGGATATCGCCATCCAAGACATTGACCATGTCCTATATCTGTTCTCCAACAGCGGAAAATTGTATTGGAAAAAACAACTTCCAGGAAAAATAATCGGCCCTATACAACAAGTCGATTTGTACAAAAACAACCGCTTGCAAATGGCATTTAGAACTCCCAAGCGTTTTATAATCTTGGATCGCAACGGAAAAACCGTACAACCATTTGAAATAAGCCTTCCCAAAAATAACAACCCCCTGCCTTTGTCGGTCTTCGATTATGACAACAACCGCAACTACCGCTTCTTGCTTGCCCAAGACCAGAACTTGCTCATGTATGATGGAAAAGGCAAAAGAGTTAATGGTTTTTCTTTGAAAAAAACAAATTCTAACATCGTAAGCGCCCCCAAACACATTCGCTTTCAAAGCAAAGACTATATTGTGATGCCCCTCGAAAACAACCGCCTTAAAATCGTCTCACGAACAGGAAAAGATCGGGTACAGGTAAAAGCAAACATCGAATTTAGCGACAATCCCATTTTTTCCTACCTCAACACTTTTACCACCACCGATCAAACCGGAAACCTGATACAAGTAGACACCAAAGGCAATGCCGTGCGGTCAAAACTGGGCTTGGCTCCGCAACACAAAATCGATGCCACCACAAAATCTCTGGTAACTCTATCTGAAAACAAACTCAACATCAAAGGTATCCCTGTTACCCTTCCCTTCGGAAGCTATACCCCGCCCAAGATATTTTACCTCAACAACACCCTCTATATTGCGACCACCGATCGAGAAGCAGACAAAGTCCATCTATTTTACAGCAATGGAGAAGCCGTAAAAGGCTTTCCCGTCTATGGCAGCTCGATGGTAGATTTGACCAATAGCGACAAAGACAAAGCCCTAGAAATGGTCGTGACCAGTAAAGACAACAGCCTTTTGGTTTATAAAATCAATTGACCAATTCTGCCTCAAAAATCTCAGAAAAATATTTTAATAGTTTCTCTTTTACCTCCTGCTCATCGATTTCCCTGTCTAATTCCTGAGCCAAGGAGGTTACTCCTTTTCCGCGAATTCCACAGGGCAAAATATAATCGAAAGGAGACAAATCTGTATTGACATTGAGTGCAAAGCCATGCATGGTGACCCAGCGACTGGCCCGTACTCCCATCGCACAAATTTTTCTTGCAAAAGGCGTGTCCAGATCCAACCATACTCCGGTCTCCCCATCGCTTCGAGCACCATCCAATCCATAATCGGACAATGTCCTGATGATGATTTCTTCCAAACATCGCAGATAACGATGGATGTCGGTAAAAAAATGATCCAAATCCAAGAGCGGATAGCCCACAATCTGACCCCATCCGTGATAGGTAATATCTCCTCCTCTATTGGTTTTGTAAAAAGAAATTTTCCGGTCTTTGAGTGCCTCCTCCCCTATCAAAAGATGTTCCATCTTTCCACTTTTTCCCAAAGTAAAAACAGGAGGGTGTGTCACAAAAAACAGGTAGTGGTCTGTAGGAAGTGGTGACTCGAGAGTACGATTTGACCTTTTTTGGTCGATGATTTTTGCAAAGTAGGCCTCCTGTCTTTTCCAAGCTTCATCATATGGCAAAACGCCCCAATCGACCACAGTTACCTTTTTGTTTTTCATGAATCCCAACGATCAGGATTGTTCAAAATCACCAAAGCCGCAATCACGCCGGGAACCCAGCCACACAAAGTCAGCAAAAAAACAATGATGACCGAGCCACATCCTTGATCCAGTAAAGCAAGCGGGGGAAACAGAATAGACAGGACTACACGCCAAAAACTCATCTTAAAGTTCTTTGATGCAAAGATAGGAAATTTGATTCCCTATTGACCCAGACTGTTTATCTTTGTAAAAATTCAATGCCAAATGGCACAACTTTCAGAGCAAGAGCAAGTAAGAAGAGAAAAATTAAACTCACTGCTGAAATTGGGAATCAACCCCTATCCGGCGGCTTTATATCCCATCGATGCCGATTCCTACAGCATCAAAAACGAATTTGAAGAAGAAAAATCCGTGGTCATTGCCGGGAGATTGATGTCGCGACGCATACAGGGAAAAGCCAGTTTTGCCGAATTACAAGACAGCCATGGTCGGGTTCAAGTCTATTTTAATCGGGACGAAATCTGCCCCGGTGAGGACAAAACCCTATACAACGAAGTATACAAAAAACTGCTGGACATCGGCGACATTATCGGAATCGAGGGAACGCTTTTTACCACCCAAGTAGGGGAAAAAACCGTGATGGTAAAAAACCTCACCGTACTCAACAAAACCCTACGACCCCTACCCTTGCCCAAAACCGATGCCGAGGGTAATACCTACGACGAATTCAACGACCCCGAGCTACGCTATCGCCAACGCTATGTAGATCTCATTGTCAATCCCAAAGTGAAAGACACCTTCATCAAAAGGACAAAAATCACCAACAGCATCCGCCACTTTTTTAATCAAAAAGGCTACCTAGAAGTCGAAACACCCATCTTACAACCCATTCCCGGAGGTGCTGCCGCACGGCCTTTTGTAACCCATCACAATGCACTCAACATTCCATTGTACCTGAGAATTGCCAACGAGCTCTACCTCAAGCGACTCATCGTAGGCGGCTTTGACGGGGTGTATGAATTTTCCAAAGACTTCAGAAACGAAGGAATGGACCGCACCCACAATCCCGAGTTTACCGTAATGGAACTCTATGTCGCTTACAAGGACTATTTCTGGATGATGCAAACCACCGAAGCGCTTTTGGAAAAAGTAGCACTGGAGGCCAACGGCAGCACCCTCCTAAGCGTGGGCGATCAAACCATAGACTTCAAAGCTCCCTATCCACGTGTTCCCATTTTGAAAGCCATCAAAACGCATACCGGGATCGATATCTCCGAGATGAATGAAAACCAATTAAGAGAAACTGCAAAAAAATTGGGCATCGAAGTTGACAACACCATGGGAGAGGGAAAATTGATTGACGAAATTTTCGGAGAAAAATGCGAATACCATTATATCCAGCCCACATTTATCATTGACTATCCCAAGTCCATGAGCCCCCTGACCAAAGAACATCGCAACAACCCCAAACTCACCGAACGTTTCGAGCTAATGGTCAATGGCAAGGAAATCGCCAACGCCTATTCTGAACTAAACGACCCCATCGACCAACGCCAGCGTTTTGAGGAACAATTGCGACTGAGTGAAAAAGGTGATGACG
>CAZGUB010000052.1:0-8664 GCA_964528935.1 uncultured Flavobacteriaceae bacterium
TTCGTCCCAAAAGTGCAGATACCTCAGAACACGCTTGGGTAAATCGGAAAATGTTGTCTACGAAAAACAAAACGTCTTTTCCTTGTCCATCGCCGGCTCCATCCCTAAAGTATTCTGCTATGGTTAAGCCGGACAGTGCCACCCGAGCACGGGCTCCAGGAGGTTCATTCATTTGTCCAAAAACGAAAGTCGCCTTGGAGTCCAACATGGCTTTTTTGTCCACTTTGGACAAATCCCAACCCCCTTCTTCCATGGAGTGCAAAAAGTCGTCTCCATATTTTATGATACCGGACTCTAACATTTCTCTCAAGAGGTCGTTTCCTTCTCGGGTTCTTTCACCTACTCCGGCAAAAACAGAAAGTCCTCCGTGTCCTTTGGCTATGTTGTTGATCAACTCTTGAATCAAAACGGTTTTGCCTACTCCGGCTCCTCCAAATAGCCCAATCTTCCCGCCTTTTGCATAGGGCTCGATCAGGTCAATGACTTTGATGCCAGTAAACAATACCTCGGTAGAAGTAGAGAGGTCTTCGAAAGCCGGTGCTTGTCGGTGAATAGGAAGCCCATTTTCTTTTTCTTTGGGGAGATTTCCTAAACCATCAATGGCATCGCCAATTACGTTGAATAATCTTCCATAAACTTCTTCTCCAATAGGCATTTGGATGGGATTGCCCATAGCTTTGACTTCAGTGCCACGACTCAAACCGTCGGTGGAGTCCATAGAAACAGTTCTCACGGTATTTTCTCCAATATGTGACTGGACTTCGAGTACCAATTGTGTACCATCGGCTCTGGTAATTTCGAGGGAATCATAAATTTTGGGAAGGGCGTTGCCTTCGCCAGTAAAGGTTACATCGACTACAGGGCCAATAATTTGAGAAACAGTACCTAAGGATTGTGCCATTTACAGGGTATTTTAATTAGATTTTTCGTCTGCAAATATAATGTATCGCTATAAATTATTGGCAACGGTATTGCACTTTTAAGTCTAAAAAAAATAAATTCTTTGACCGACGAATTTGTGTAGAGGTTTAAAACGGATTTCAGCAACATATTAGGGGATTTGGGTTAGATTTAATTATTTGTAATAATCTTTTTCTTGATTTTAGAGCAAAAAAAAAGAGCAAGAATGTTGCTCTTTTTTCTTTTGTTCTAACAAAACTTAAAAGTCAAAGGTGGCTTTTAGAATGGCTCTTCTTTTGATTACAGGGAGACCTGGGTAGGCCCTATAGGCCACATTTGCCAAATTGGTTACCTGAAGATCGAGTCCTATTTTTTTGGTGAGAGGGAAGCCAAAGTTAAAATCTAAAAGATTTTTTTCGGGAGTATCCCCTCCAAGGCCTTGTCCAAAGTTGGAATAAAAAGCGTCGTCGTGTTGGAAAGCCAAACCGGTTCTTATGCCCCTGTCATTACTGTATTTTATTCCCAATCTGTATTTGTTGAGGGGAGTGTTGAGATAGGAAGGGAAGGGCAGTCCATCGTCATCGTCCTTTCCAGGAATCCACTCATTTTGACTGATATAGGAGTAGTTGGCCCATAGGGTCAGGTTGTCGTTGGCAAAATATTCCATTGCGATATCTGTCCCCCAGTGGCTTCTTTTGACATCGGGATAGTTTCGGTAACCAGCCATAATGTGGGTCACCCCATCGTTAGGAGCCCTATTGCTTTCTACGGCACCAATAACCTGTCGGTTAATGTTGCCCTCAAATATTTGCCCAGCAGTTCCAAAACCCCCGGCCACATTTTGTCCTAAAAATGCCAAAGCTCCTTGGGTTGCTAGGTCCGCAGAGGGCAATGAGCCATCGGGGGCTAGTAGACCAGCCGCTGTCAAAGCTCCGGTAAGTCCCAAACCTGTGACTTGTGCAGAGGTCAAACCAGCGAGGGGTAATGCATTGTTGGTATAGGCGGCTTGAACGCCTCCTCCTACTACAGCTTGTATGGTAGGATCAGAGATGAAATCATTCCCTATGGCGGAAAGGGCCTGAGCAAAATCACCCCCTACCAAAGCATAGGTAGGGCCTACACCTGTAAATTCGATAAACCCTTCTCTTTCGAAGGTATAAACATCGATGGCTATGGACAACTTGTCTCCTAAAAATCCTTTGTATCCTACTTCCCATCCGTTGGTATAGGCCACTTGTGCTGTGGCTACATCGTTTAAGGTGGGCATGGCTTGGGTAGGGTTAAAGAGATTGTAAGGTGCCAGTTGGCCTACGAGCCCGCCGGGGCCAGCGTAGTTGTTAAAGAAATTGGTGGCAAAAGGAACCAAAGCCCCTTGACCTGCAGCAGTGAGTGCATTGTAAAGCTGAGGCAAAACTAGGTTCTTAACCGCTTGATAGGCAATGTCGGTAGGGAAGCCTGTAAGGCTTCTGGGTATGGAGGTTCCCAAACCTGTGAGTTCGATGGGGGCATTGGGGTCGAAAATATGGGGGTCGATGTTACCCGCCAGCCAAACATCCAATACTCCTGGGGCAAGGGTGGCCACCGGAAAGTCAATAAATGTCTCTAAAGCAGATGGTCCCGTTGTAGATCGACTGTAGGATACGCGGAATGAGTTTTTGTCATTTGCTTTGTATACCAATGCGACTCGAGGAGCAATTGCGGCCTCATCGATTATACTCATTTTGTCCCTTCTAAGGGCGTAAGTCAAATTGAGCTTATCTCCCAACTTGGAAGTTCCTTGGATATAACCTCCCATGATCCCGTAGTCGGAATCATTTTCATTGTTACCATATAGGGTGTTCTGTGAATCTGAGGTGGTATTTCTATAATCAAGTCCAACGATAAAATTGGAGTCCAAAAATCCGGGAAGGTCAAAATTATATTGTAATAGGGCCTCGGTAGCTGCTCGTTCGGACACAACTCTATTTCCTGTAGAGTAAAGGAAAGTGGGATTATCTTCTTTACCTCCATCGTTGTAAGTGTAGGCGATCTGTGCAAAAAATCTCCCTTTGGTCAATCGGGCTTGTCCCCACATGTCGTTTCCTTGGGTCAGTCCAAAACCTTGATCATTAATAAAAATTCCAGATCCGTTTGCAATTCCTCCAGAAATGATCCCAGAGGTATCGTCGTTGGGTCTAAACTCTAAGTGTAGGTTGGCCAAAATGTTTTTGTATTCATTTTGTAGCATATTGCCGTCTCCATCCGGATCCAAATCTGCTCTGTTCAATAGAACTTTACCAGGCAGTGTAGCATCCACTACATTGTTGGTGATGGCGGGTTGCTTAATGGATGTTTGAAAAGAAGCAATTTGATCGGCATCTTCTATTGGATCTAGAGTAAAGTCATCACCACTGGAGTATTTTACATTTACCTTGTAACCAAAAGTTTTGTTTTCATTGGCATAGGCGTGTCTTATTGCGCCCCCCATAGAACTCATATTCCCTCCATACAATTCGGCTGTTGTTCCGGGATAGTCAATGGCCTTTTTGGTTAAAAAATGAACGACTCCAGATTCTACTCCAGGCCCATAGAGGGCAGAGTTGGAACCTCTCACCACCTCGATTCTCTCTAGGTCTAAGTTGGAAAGTCCTGCCTGATAGGTGAAAAAAGAGCGTGCTACCGGCGTAATGATGTTTCTGAAGTCCAACATGGGATAGGCTCCAGTTCCAAATAGTCCATTCCCTCCTCTCATTTCAATGTTCATCGAGTTAGCGGTATGTTGCTGTACGGTAACCCCTGGAATATTGATCAGGTGTCGAACGGGATCAATCGCTTCAGAGGAGTTTTCAATATCTCTCGAGGTAATCAGGGAGATGGAGGCAGGAGCATCTTGAACCTTTTCTGGTCTTCGAGTGGCAGAGATGATTACTTCTTCCAAAAAGTCACTGCCTTCCTCCAATGCAATACTGATGCTTTGAGAAGCATCGGCATAGGAAACGATTTGGGTAATAAACCCAATGTAGCTCACTTCCAAGTTGATGGGTAGGGCTTGGCTGGTGCTGAATGAAAAATTCCCGTCAAAATCGGTAGTTGTTCCAAAATTGGTTCCTTGAATAACAATATTTACCCCAGGGAGGGGGTTGTTTTCTGCATCTACAATCGAACCGTTGATGGTAGTCTGGGCTTGAATCAGGTTGATAAAGATCATCGCACCCATGAAGATCAGACTTTTAATGATCGTTTTTGTTTTCATGAATCTAGTGGTTAAATTTTTATATAGTTAATAACACATGTAACCATACCCCTAATTTGGTAGGGTTCAATGTATAAAGATACTATTTTTCAAATAAAACACTTTGTGGGTCTTCATGCCATGATTTGTAATGGGTCGAGTACATTTTTTCTACGTTTTCTCTTTTGATCTTTAGGGTAGGACCCAATATTTTATTTTGTTCCGTCCATGGTTCTTTGACCAGCACCAGGGTAAATATTTTTTTGTAGTTTTCCAAGGGAGCATTTATTTCTTTCAACTTTTGGGTCAAAAAGGCCTTGAGTTCATCTTTGGATTGGGATTTGCCGATTTCGGACAATTGGGCCAAAGCTAGCGGCTGGGGCATGCCAATCCCGGTAACGCATACCTCCTCGAGTTCTTTTATGGTGCCAAAATATTTCTCGAGCGTGAGGGGTTCGATGAATTTTCCCTTAGAAGTTTTGAAGCTGTCGGCCACCCTTCCGGTAATGTAGAGGTAGTTGTCCTGATCCAAATATCCTTTGTCCCCGGTTCTTAGCCAGCCATCAACCAAGGTTTGTTTGGTCAATTTTTCATTTTTGTAGTAGCCTTTCATCACAAAAGGGCCTCGCATGAGTACTTCATCGTTGGAAGTGTCGATTTTCACTTCTACGCCACACTGTGGTTTCCCCACCGAGTCGAGTTTTTCAAAATCCCTCCCATCGACTTGGGTACAAATGGCACAATTTTCGGTCATCCCATAGCCGTTGGTGATGAAAATATCTACTTTTCTGAACCATTGTATGGTGGACAATTGCAAGGGAGCCGATCCCGAAACTGTAGATCTGGCCCGACTTAATCCCAAATTCTTTTTTAATTTTCGCTTGATCAAGCCAGAAACCAATGGGATTTTTAGTAAGGTGTTTAGTTTTTTCTGGGGAACCTTGGCCAAGATTCCCAACTGAAACTTGGTCCAAATCCTAGGGGCTGCAAAGAAAACGTGTGGTTGTATGGATTTCAGATTTTCGGCAAAAGTATCCAAAGATTCTACAAATGAAAGGCTTCCGCCAAAGCGGAGGCAAACGTGTTCTACCACCACCCGTTCTGCAATATGATTCAACGGCAGATAAGAGATAAAATCATTGTCTCCTGAAAAATCGATCTTGAGGGGGTTGACTTGTTCGGTTATGATTTTGGTCTGATCCAGTGCCAAGAAAGACAATTCGACTCCTTTGGGATTTCCGGTGGTTCCTGAGGTAAAAATGATTGTCCAAATATCTGATAGTTCGGGAATATGAACTTCTTGTAGGGGCTGATTGCGATCGATGAAATCAAACCATTGCTGTCCCCGATCCACATTCGAACAACCTTTGTAGTGGGGAAATGCAATCATGGGGAGCTCTTCGGGAATGTGATGCTGAATTTGGTCCCAAGTCTCTATTTTTCCTACAAACAAGAGATCCACATCTCCAAAATCGAGCAAAAATTCCAGCTCCTCTCCCTTTAGGGATGGAAAAAATGGAACCGATATGTACCCGGCCATCATGATGGCCAGATCGGCGATGATCCACTCCCTACAATTTTTTGAAATCAGACCAATATGTGCATTTTCTCGCAGTCCAAATGCTTTTAAGCCCGAGGCCAATTTTCGGGCCATTTGTCCCACCTCACTCCAACTGTATTCCTCCCATTGATCGCCAAAGGGTTGCCGAAGAAGTGGACGATCGTGGAATTTTTTCTCCCAATGATAAAATTTAAAATCAAAATGCGTTTCACTATTCATATTGCTGTTTTTTGGGATTACAGGATTGGGGAAACTACTGTAACCTGAACTGATGCAGAAAGTTAATAAAATCTTGTGAAAAGTGTTCTTTTCCAACCTAAAATTAGTATTCCAAAAAAAACTTTTATTTTGTAATAGGGTAGGTATCAGATGATGCCTTTCAATACAAAAATACCTACCACCTGCTATATTGCTGTAGATGAAGACGCTTTTTTACTATTTTATAAAATACGTTATAAGGGGGGCCGCTCGTATTTACTTCAGAAAAATCAAGATTTATGGCCTTGAGAATATTCCCAAAAGGGGAGGCATTCTATTTTCTCCCAACCACCAAGGAGCATTCCTAGATCCCTTGTTGATCGGATCTACCATTGGCAAACCCATCACTTCTTTGACCAGAAGTGATGTTTTTGGAGGACCACTCCAATGGTTTATGGATGCCTTGAAGATGCTGCCCATTTACAGGATTAGAAATGGCTATGCCAATTTGAGAAAAAATGAGGCCATTTTCCAAAAATGTAGGAATTTGCTCTCAGACGAACAATGGATAATGATGTTTTCTGAAGCTGCCCACCACAACGAGTATTACCTTCAGTCCCTGTCCAAAGGAAGCAGCCGTTTGGCTTTGGAGGCACAAGAACAAAGTCAAATTCCCATCTATATGCTACCGGTTGGGATCAACTACGGTCACCATCAAAAACCTTTGTGTGTTGTACATTTGGTTTTTGGAACGCCCATAGCGGTAGGCCCCTACTTGGAAAACTTTTCTGAGCGACCCGAAGCTATTAATGCCCTTCGTAATACACTGAGTGTAGCCATGAAAAAATGTCTATGGCTTCCCGACAAAGATGAACAATACTTCGAAAAAAAAGCATTGATCCATCCGGCAAATACTCGACTAACTTTTGAAAATTTAAAAAAAGGGATAGAATGCAAGGCGCTATTTCCCGCCAAAACCAACAAAAATCAGCAATGGAATCTGTGGTGGTCCAAAATCTTTGGCCTTCCCAACTTTCTTCCCTTATTCATTCTAAAAAAAACGTTGGGCCTTTTTGAAGATATCGTTTTCTACAGCTCCATTAAAATCAGTGCTGGCTTGGTACTTTTTACCCTTTGGTGGGTGACGGTGACTCTGGTGTTAAATGTCTTTTGGGGCTGGGAAACTTCGCTTTGGGGCTTTTTATTCTGTATCATGAGCCTATTTATAAGACAAAAGCTATACAATAAAACAAAGTCATAATATTTTGTTATAGTTGCAGGATTAAAAAGAAAAAAAAGAACGACTAAACTGGTCTGATTATAATTAAATATTATTGTTTATAAAAAACAATAATATTTAATTATTATATAAGATGCAATATTCAACTAGTAGTCTGTGTAGTGGATCTCGAACTTAAGACCTGCTTCATCCTCTTGTGCAGCTCCCTCAGAACCCAACAAAACGACTCCTCGTGGGTTGAGAATTGCGGTTACAGGATACCTAATAAACTGATCATCACTTGTTTGCGCTGCTTTGTATCCGATGTTGTTGATGCCATTGGCGGACACCAAGCCCAAGGCGATATTGGTCGAATCAAGCTTGATCATCCGGTTGACGTGATCCGTAATTCTAAATTTATAACGATGTGGGCGATTTTGATCGTCGTATTCCAAAATTCCGCCATAAATATATTTGTTTCTGTTCTTCAATGATTCATTGACTGATTTATCGATATTAAAGTCGGTGATAGGAAATCCGTTATCATAACGATAAAGGTAGAGGCGATCTGGTAGTTGTCCTGAAGCACCGAGACCACCGTATAAACTTTGGTCTAGGTAAAGCACTATGTTGGCTTCGTTGATGACCCAGTCCTTTGCCCGAAGCTCTTCCAACAAGTCTGCTCCAGCGGAATTGTTGCCAAACAAATTTAGCGTAGAATACAACCCTCCTCCATTCAGGTAAATGTTTTTTGAGGGCTGGTTGTTTTGGCCTGCCAAAACTTCCTGTTCAATGCTTGCGTCAAGATTACCATTGTTGTTTTTAATGGTATTAAAAAACAAACCAAAATTCAACAAGAACGAACTCGCCTTTTTTTCAATGGTATCATCTGCTGTGTTGTCCGAGGTATCGTTGGTATTGACCTGATCATACTCGTATTCTATTCTCACCAGAGCATTATCAACATCCAAAAGCATGTACAAATCGTCAGAAAAATTATCGACCTTGATGATGAGTCCCCTAAGGTGTCTCGAAAAATTTTCCGCATCCGACAACGTGTTTTCCCCCTCTTGATCCAGAATTTTCTCTTGAAAGAAAGCAGGATCTAATGGGACTCTAATTCTGGGTGTCAATCGGGTTTCGATTTTTTCGGTTTCATCAACATCGTCGGTGTCGGGGTCATCTTCCTTATACTTGAATCGCAATTCGTCAAAATTCAATTGGTAGGTGTCGTCGTAAAGGGTGGATCCATAAAATCCTTCTTCGAAATAATCGGTATTGGAAAAGTATTGGGTTCTCTTTTCAAAATCGAAAGTGGGATTCAGTTCGGAAAGAAAATACTTGAGTTCATAAACCTTAATATTAAAACTCGCCGATCTGTTTCCGAAAATTGAATCGATTTCATAAATTTTGTTTTCACTCTCATAGCTCTTGTTGTCGCCGTCTTTGTCCATTGCTTAGAGGATTTTATCCTCACCGTTTCTGACTCTTACAGCATGGGCCAATCCGATGACGTATAAAAGTGTGCTTACCTTCATTTCTTGAATTTATTTTGTTTTAATCTTTATAAATTAA
>CAZGUB010000053.1:0-8447 GCA_964528935.1 uncultured Flavobacteriaceae bacterium
ACTGATGCCTTTTTTGTTGATGGTTTTCAAAACCGAAGCCTTAATTTTTAATGTAATCCACTTGTCTTCTTCGGGGATATAAAAGCGTTTTTTGATCAAATTGATATCAAAACGTCTTCTGGTTTTGTTGATGGCGTGGGAAACATTGTTTCCAAACATCACTCTTTTTCCCGTAATTTCACAAACTCTAGACATGGTCTTTGTTATTAACAGCGTGCAAATTTACACTTTTTTGGTGAGTTTCAAAAAAAATGATCTATAATTACATCTCAACTTTTAGCAGTGCGCGGTAGAGGATTTCACAAGCCTGATTAACGGTTTTTTGAATCACGCGGGTACGGTTGTTACCCATATTGAATTGAAAGCTTTCTATGCCCACTGGCGTAGCCAGTCCAATAAAAACTGTCCCCACCTCTTGTCCATCATCTCCACGGGTGGGTCCTGCATTTCCGGTAGTGGAAAGGGCAAAATCGGACTTGTACTTTTTTTGAGCTCCCAGAGCCATGGCCTCAGCCACAGCGGCACTGACTACGCCGTGTTGGTCAATGACCGTCTTTTCTACTCCCAAAAGTGTGCTTTTTGATGCGGTGGCATAGGTAACCGCACTGCCTTTAAAAAAAGTAGAAGCTCCGGCATGGGCAGTAAATCTTGTGGCGATGGCACCGCCGGTGCAACTCTCGGCACAGGATAGGGTCGTGCCCAAAGCATTCATCTTTTGTGCGATGATCCCTTCGATGGATTGGTCTTCATCTGCGCCAAAATAAATTTCTTCGATTAGCGGCACCACCATTTCTATTTGACGGTCAACACTCTTCTTGAGGGTTTCCAAGTTCGGTCCTTGGGTAGAAAGCCGCAACCTCACCCTACCGGGACTGGGCAAATAGGCCAGCTTGATTTCCGGGGGCAATTGTTGCTCCCAGTCCTGGATTCTTTCTGCGATACTGCTCTCGCCAAGGCCATAGGTCAGCAAAGTCTTGTGATAGATAGCGGGCAGCTCAAATTGTTGCTTTATCCTTGGTAGCAGCTGCTCTGTCACTAGTGCCTCCATTTCGTAGGGTACCCCCGGAAGGGAAACAAAAAGTTGATCCCGATCTACAAACCACATACCGGCAGCGGTACCGTATTTGTTGTGCAGAATTAACGCCTTGGAGGGCAGCTTGGCTTGATCGCGATTCATTTGGTTGATGGGAGTGGTAACATATTTTCTCAAAATCGTTTCGATGTGCTCCAAAACCTGCTGGTTGAGAACCAGCTCATCATCGAAATATTCGCAGAGGGTATGCTTGGTGACATCGTCTTTGGTAGGTCCCAACCCTCCAGTCAAAATCACAATATCTGCTCTTTCTCGGGCTTGGTCTAAAGCTTTGACGATGATTTGTTTTTGGTCGGAAATAGCACTAATCTGTGCGATCTCAACGCCAATCTGATTGAGTTCTTTGGCCAAAAAAACGGCATTGGTATTGACAATCTGGCCGATCAATATTTCGTCTCCAATACTGATGAGTTCTGCTTTCAAATTATTTGATTTTTACTGAAAAAGCATTTTTTCCTTCCAAAAAACCTTCCAAAACATCGTTGGGAGCAACGGCTCCAACCCCTGCAGGAGTACCTGTGAAAATAATATCTCCAATCTTAAGGGTAAAAAAAGTGGAGATCTCGGCGATCAGTGCGTCGATGTTCCAAAGCATTTGGGAGGTGTTCCCGCTTTGAACGGTTTCCCCATTTTTGGTCAATTCAAAATCCAATGCATCGATGGAAGCAAACTCATTTTTGTCAAACCATTCTCCGATGAGGGCTGATCCGTCGAATCCCTTGGCTTTTTCCCAAGGCAAACCCTTGGATTTAAGGGTTTGTTGCAAATCGCGGGCGGTAAAGTCTATGCCCAATCCAATTTCTCGATAATACTTATGGGCAAATTTTTCTTGTATGTGTTTTCCGATACGATTAATTTTTACCAGTACCTCTACTTCGTGGTGTATCTGATCAGAAAAATGAGGGACAAAAAAAGGTTGTTTTTTTTGAAGAATGGCCGTGTCGGGTTTTATAAAAATTACCGGGGACTCTGGTTTGTTGTTGCCCAACTCTTGGATGTGCTGTGGATAATTCCTGCCTATGCAAATGAGTTTCACAAAAAAATCAGCTGTTTAGTTTGCGCAAACGAATGGCAGTGAGTACCTTTTTGGTGTAGCGGGGAAATTCGGCATTGAGTAACCAACCAAAATAGCCGGGTTCGTTTTCCAAAACACTTTCTACGGTTTTGCCCTTATGCTTACCAAAAGAGAAGCATTCTTGACCTTCTTTGTTGTAAACGATAAATCCGGCAAAATCGGCACTTTTTTTCCGGGTGGTAAAAGCGTTGAGGCTGTCCACATCGCCCTCCAATTCTTCGTAGCGCTCCAGTTGAGCCATCAATACATCAAAGGTGGCTTGGGTGTCTGCCATGGCGGCATGTGCATTGACCAATTCTTGATTACAGTAGAATTTTAATGCGGCTGTCAATGTGCGTTGTTCCATTTTGTGGAAAATGGTTTGTACATCGATGGTTTTGAAGTCTTTAATGTCGAAATCTATGTCGGCACGAAGCATTTCTTCGGCCAACAGGGGGATGTCAAAACGGTCGGAATTATATCCGGCTAGGTCTGCGTCTTTAATAAAACTGTAGATGGTTTTGGACAGCACACCAAAAGTGGGTTCGTCGGCCACATCGGCATCGTAAATGCCATGAACGGCAGAGGCTTGGGGGGGTATGGGACATTCGGGGTTTATGCGCCACACCTTTTCTTCTTTGCTGCCATCGGGATGTACTTTGAGTACGGCAATTTCGACAATTCGATCTTGAGATACGTTGACACCAGTGGTTTCCAAGTCAAAAAAACAAAGTGGTCGTTGGAGTTTTAATTTCATATCTTTCTGGCTCATACAGGGTGGTTTTTATCCCATTTTTCAATAAAGTCGGCCATGCTCTTGATGAACTGCCCCCCCATGGCACCGTTGATGATTCGGTGGTCGTAGCTGTGGGAGATGATCACTTTTTTGCGAATGGCTATGGAATCGCCCAAAGCAGTTTCTATCACAGCAGGCATTTTTCTGATGATGCCTACAGCAATAATCCCTACTTGGGGTTGATCGATGATGGGGGTTCCGGTGAGGGAACCGAAATTTCCAATATTGGTAAAGGTAAATGTGCCGCCCTGCACCTCGTCGGGTTTCAATTGTTGTGTTCTGGCACGCTGGGCCAAATCATTGACCGCTTTTGCCAAACCGACCATGTTGAGGTGATCGGCGTTTTTGATGACCGGAACAATGAGGTTGCCATCGGACATGGCTGTGGCCATTCCGATGTTGATGGCTTTTTTTTGGAGAATGGCATCGCCTTGGACAGCGCTGTTGAGCAATGGAAATTCTTTCAATGCATGAATCAAAGCAAAAATGAACAAGGGGGTAAAGGTGAGCTTTTCTCCTTCCCTTCTGAAAAATTCATCTTTTACCTTTTCTCGCCAATCCCACAAGTCGGTTACATCTGCCTCTATGAAAGAGTGGACGTGGGCAGAGGTTTGTTTGCTGCGTATCATGTGCTCGGCTGTTAGTTTGGCCATACGCGACATTTCGATCAGCTGATCTCCGGAAGTATTGGTAGGTGGCTGGACAGAAGTGGTAGGGGGAGAAACCTCAGAAAGGGGGTTAGGGATGGTGCTTTTGTCCCGAGATTTGAGGTAGGCCAAAATATCTTTCTTGGTGACTCTAGCGTCCTTGCCACTGCCGGGGATGGCTCGGAGCTCTTCTAGGCTAAGTCCTTCGGCTTTGGCAATACTTTTGACCAAGGGAGAGAAAAATGCCGTGCCCTCGGCGACGACCGAGGTCACGCGCTCTTGGGCCACTTCCACTCTTTTTTCCAATGCCTCTAGCTGGGCTTGTAGTTCGGGGTGGGTTGTTTTTGGCAATGGGGAAGGGGGTATAGATTCTTTTGCTTGCGGTATTGGTTTTTCGACTTGGGGAATGGGTTCGGGAATATCTTCTCCCCCTTCGGTTTGGATGACGGCCATAACCTCTCCTACCTGAACGATCTCATTTTCCGCAAATTTTTTTTCGACCAAAATACCTTTTACCTCACTGGGAACATCGGAATCTACCTTGTCGGTGGCAATTTCGACAATAATGTCATCGATCTCAATGGAATCGCCCACCTCCTTAAGCCACTTGGATACGGTGGCTTCTACAACGCTTTCGCCCATTTTGGGCAGTTTTAACAAGTATTTTCCCATTTTCTAAGAAAGTACAAAATTACCAAATTTATGGATGAAACAGGGAAAATGCGATTAGTTATGTGTGAAGGTACTATTTATCGGCTATGGCATTTTCGTAGGGAACTCTTTTAAGGATACTTCTTCCGAGGGTAACCTCATCGGTGTATTCCAGCTCGTCGCCCACTGGTATTCCACGCGCAATGGCCGAGGTTTTGATGGGGTAGGGTGCCAAGAGTTTGTAAATATAAAAATTGGTGGTATCGGCCTCCATGGTTGCACTTAGGGCAAAGATGATTTCTTTGATTTTCCCTTTTTTTACTTTTTCCTCTAGCGACCCGAGATTCAAGTCTTGTGGCCCGATACCGTCTATGGGGGAGATGATGCCTCCCAACACATGGTAGTACCCCCTAAACATTCCAGTATTTTCTATGGCAATCACGTCTCTGATGTCTTCCACCACACACAATTGTGATTCGTCACGCGAGGGATTGGCACATATCTCGCAGCGGGGAAGGTCGGACAGGTTGTGACAGGAGGAGCAAAAATTGATTTGTTCTCGCAGTGCGACCAAGGCTTGAGACAGGTTTTCGGTTTGCTCTTTGGGCTGCTTGAGCAGGTGCAGGGCCAATCGCAATGCAGTTCTTTTTCCGATGCCGGGCAGCTGTGCGATTTCATTTACCGCATTTTCAAGAAGTTTAGAAGAAAATTCCATCCCGTAAATTTAGGAATTATTCCCTTGTTTTGAATTTGTATCTTTAGGCAAAACTAATTATGCAACCGGTTTTTATTTTTGTATTGATTTTGGGTTATTTTGCCCTATTGATGACCATCGCCTATCTAACCAGTAGAAAGGCCGACAACCAGACTTTTTTTACGGCCAACCGCAGCTCGCCTTGGTACTTGGTGGCCTTTGGCATGGTGGGAGCTTCCCTTTCGGGGGTTACATTTATTTCCGTTCCCGGCTGGGTCGGAGATTCGGGCTTTAGTTATTTTCAGGTCGTACTGGGCTATTGGGCCGGTTATTTTGTCGTGGCCTTTGTGTTGCTGCCCATTTATTACCGACAAAATTTGACTTCTATATACGAATATTTGTTGGAACGTTTTGGAAGCAACAGTCACAAAGTTGGGGCAGTTTCCTTTTTTGTTTCCCGAGTACTTGGAGCCAGCTTTCGGCTTTTTTTGGTGGCCATTGTTTTGCAACAATTCATTTTCGACGTCTGGCAAGTTCCCTTCGAGCTGACTGTATTGCTCTCCATAATTTTGATTTGGGTATATACGCACAAGGGAGGAATCAAAACCATTGTTTGGACCGACACCCTCCAAACGCTATTGATGCTCACCGCCGTAGTTTTGACAGTCTACCAGCTGGGGATCGCCTTGGATACCCACCCAATGGAAATCCTTGCTCAGGTCGAAAATGAAAAATACACCCGCATATGGGTGACCGAAGATTTTACGGTACGAAATCATTTCATAAAATCCTTTATCGGCGGCATGTTTATCACCATTTGTATGACGGGCTTGGATCAAGACATGATGCAAAAAAACCTCACCTGCCGCAGTCTCAAAGAAGCACAAACCAATATGGTGGTGTTTAGCATAGTACTGGTAGCGGTTACTTTTTTGTTTCTGATTTTGGGCGCTATGATCTACCTCTATGCGGAACAAAATCAAATTGTGATGCCCCTTCTGGACGGGCGTCCAAAATCGGATCTCTTGTTTCCGGAAATCGCCCTCAACGGCGGGTTAAGTCTGGGGGTGGGCATTATCTTTATCTTGGGATTGATTGCTGCCGCCTACAGCAGTGCCGACAGTGCCTTGACCTCCTTGACCACCTGTTTTTGTGTGGATTTCCTGTCTTTGGACAAACACGACCCAGACCGACAAAAAAAAATTCGCCAGCGCACCCATTTGGCAATGAGTACCATCTTGGTCATTGTAGTGATTCTGTTCAAATACGTACTGGATCGCAATGTCATCGATGGATTACTGACGATGGCCTCTTATACCTATGGCCCGCTGTTGGGGTTGTTTGCCTTTGGAATTTTTACCCCTTTCCAAATCAATGATAAAAGGGTGTGGGTAGTGGTTACCTTCTCAATTTTGCTGATTGTAGGGGTGGGCAACCTCTCTCCTGACCTACTGGGTGGTTATCAAATCGGATACGAACTGCTGCCACTAAATGGACTACTTACTTTTGTAGGATTGATGTTGATACGACAAAAAAAAGTTACCACCTGATCAGGGCACTTCCCCAAGTGAAACCACTTCCGAAGGCGGCCAAAACAATCAAGTCGCCGGCTTTGACTTTGCCCTCCTCCCATGCTTCGGTCAGGGCGATGGGAATCGATCCTGCGGTGGTGTTTCCATACCGCATGATGTTGTTGTAGACTTGGTCATCGGAAAGTTTAAATTTCTTTTGGATAAACTGTGAGATTCTCAAATTGGCCTGATGCGGGATCAACATATCAATCTGATCGGAGGTCAGCCGGTTGTGTTTTAGACCCTCCATGATGACTTCGGAAAAACGCACCACTGCATTTTTAAATACCAGTTGTCCGTTCATATAGGGGTAGTAGGAGATGTCTTCGGGATCGTTGGCCTCGAGAATCTCGGGTACCCAGCGGTTAGTACTGGGTCCAATCAACGCTAATTCTTCGGCAAACTGCCCCTCGGAATGCAAATGAGTAGAAAGTATGCCGCTATCGGAGGACTCCGATCTACTTACAACGGCTGCCCCGGCACCATCGCCAAAGATGACTGATACTCCCCTGCCGCGGGTGGTCATGTCCAAGCCTCCTGAATGATTCTCGGAACCGATAACTAAAATATGCTTGTACATCCCGGTTTTTATGAACTGATCGGCGGTAGACAAGGCATATATAAAACCCGAACACTGGTTGCGGATGTCCATCGCCGGACAAGTGGGTATGTCCAATTCTTTTTGAACCAATACTCCCGACCCGGGAAAATAATAGTCGGGACTAAGTGTGGCAAAGAGGATCAAGTCTATATCGTTTTTGTCGATTCCCGCCCGCTCTATGGCCACCCGCGAGGCTTTTATGCCCATGGTCGCAGTAGTATTGCCGTCTCCTTTTTTGATGTGACGCCTTTGTTGGATGCCTGTTCGCTCGACAATCCAATCGTCGGAAGTCTCCATGATTTTTGAAAGGTCGTCATTGCTCACCACCTGCTCTGGCACATACATGCCCAATCCACTGATTCTAGAAGTGTACATTTAACTTAGTTTGGTTAATCTGCAATTTAGTTAAACCGTTCAAAAAACGGAAAAAAAATGAAAAAACGCTTGGAAAAAATGCCCTTGGGTTTAGGTTATCTTTCAAAGTATTGGAGATGGTTTTGGGTTTGAACCTTGGCTTTCAAATCATACAGCAAGGAATACAAACCAAAAAAAGTACGGTTGATATAAATAAAATGTTTGGATCCGCGATTACCGTTCATCTTTCTCAACTTTTGGTTGGAGGACAAGGTTTCACTCAAGCCATTGATTTCTGCTCAAAAGGCCGCATCTCCAAAATTGAATTCCTGACGGGTAAAGGGCAAGGTGAGCACCTTGATTAAACGACCAAATAGCTGGGTAAAATAGACCACCTCCTCATGACTGTCATCCTTTCGCAATATTTCTAATTGGAATAAAATGGCCTCGAATCGGTCTTGTTCGGTTGCTGAATCGAGCCCGACCAATTCGAAATAAGGGTGGTAAAATTCATCGGGAATGGACTTGACACAACCAAAATCCAATGCCACCAACTGATACTGCTCATCGACAAGAAAGTTTCCGGGATGGGGATCTGCATGAACTTTTCTGAGGTGCTGAATCTGAAACATATAAAAATCCCAAAGGGTTTGTCCCAGCCGATGATTGTGCTCTGCTTGTTGTTGCTCTTGTAATATATATTCAGAAAGATGAAGCCCCTTCATCCAATCCATCGTTAAAATTTTTTCTGAAGAATACTTAGGGTAGTAATTGGGAAATTTCAAATTGGGGATGACCTTACACTGCTGTGCAATCCATTGGCTCTGTTCTAACTCCAAGCGGTAATCGGTCTCCTCGAGCAGTTTGTTTTCGACTTCCTTGAAATACTTGTCTGTATCCTGACCTTTTAGATTGAACATCCTGATGGCAATGGGTTTGACGATACTCAGATCGGAACTGATACTGTCTGCCACCCCAGGGTATTG
>CAZGUB010000054.1:0-8399 GCA_964528935.1 uncultured Flavobacteriaceae bacterium
GTCGATTTGTTTACTACCGCTGCCGATGTCGCCAAAGTTGTGTGCTACAATAATGTAATCCAATGTCTCGGGGTCTACGCACGCATCTATGATGGCCTTTTGTGCGGCCTGATGGGCAATGTCTGAGGTCGTAAGTTCGGGAGAGAGGTATTTTCTTTGTTCGATTCCTGTTATGGAATGAAACTTGTCGATGATGGTGTGGTTGTCGATATCGAAACCATCTCCTTTGTCGTTCAAAAAGGAGTGCCCTAAAAAATCTTTATTTTCCTGGATAACAGCAGGAATACTGCAGCCGCTACCCGTTATTATATAACTCATACTGCATTACAATAGTAGCTTATTATGGAAGATTTTTGGGGAAATTATTAAAAAGCCTATGATGCCCAACAGCATTGGTCCCCTGCTCCGTTGTAGGAAAAGGGAGGTCTCAGCCTAATGAATTAGACCCTTGCGTATTCCTCTATAGAAGAACAGCTACACACCAAATTACGATCTCCAAAGGCTTCATCGACCCGTCTTACGGCCGGCCAAAATTTGTTGTCCAAGACAAAAGCCAACGGGTAGGCCGCCCTTTGTCTGGAATAAGGAAAATCCCAGTGATCGGCGGTGAGCATTTGTAGGGTGTGTGGGGCATTTTTCAGTAAGGTAGTGCTGCTATCATCGCCCGAGTCAATTTCCATACGTATGGAAATCATGGCATCGCAAAAGCGGTCGATCTCCTCCAAATTTTCACTTTCGGTGGGTTCGATCATAAGTGTTCCCGCTACAGGAAAAGAAACCGTGGGGGCATGAAAACCGTAATCCATCAGTCTTTTGGCGATATCTACGACCTCGACATTATATTTTTTAAAGGGGCGGCAATCGATGATCAGCTCGTGGGCGGTTCTGCCGTGGGCACCGGTATACAAAATCTCGTAGGCACCCCCCAGTCTTTTACTGATGTAATTGGCGTTGAGAATGGCCATTTCAGTGGCTTTTTTCAGGCCGCTGCCACCCAGCATTTTGATGTAGCCATAGGATATCAGACAAGCCAGAGCAGACCCCCAGGGAGCAGCAGAAATAGTATCGCACGATGAGACCCCTCCCGTTTCGACCAGCGGGTGTTGGGGTAAAAATGCTGCTAAGTGGGCCGCCACACAAATGGGCCCTACCCCGGGACCTCCACCACCGTGGGGGATGGCAAAGGTTTTATGGAGATTGAGGTGACAGACATCGGCACCGATTTGGGCAGGACTGGTCAGCCCCACCTGGGCATTCATGTTGGCACCGTCCATATAGACTTGGCCACCAGCTTCGTGGATCTTGGCGGTAATGTCTTTGATGTTGGTTTCAAAAACTCCGTGGGTAGAGGGATAGGTAATCATTAGCGCGGCCAAGTTATCGCGGTGTTCATCGGTTTTTTGGGACAAATCGGCCCAGTCGATATTCCCCAAGGCATCGGTATTGACCACCACCACTTTCATGCCTGCCATGACTGCCGAGGCGGGGTTGGTGCCGTGGGCCGAAGCCGGAATAAGGCAGATGTCTCGGTGGGATTCCCCTCTGGATTGGTGATAGGCCCGAATGACCATCAGCCCCGAATATTCGCCTTGTGCTCCGGAATTGGGCTGTAGGGAGGTGGCCGCAAAACCGGTAACCTCACAAAGTTGATCCTCCAGTTGCTGCAGCATTTTCTGATATCCTTGGGCTTGTTCTATGGGAACAAAGGGGTGTATGCCCGACCAGCGAGGCCAACTCAATGGGAGCATTTCGGCAGCAGCATTGAGTTTCATCGTACAGGAACCCAAGGAGATCATCGAATGATTCAAGGCCAAATCTTTGCGTTCCAAATGTTTGATGTATCGCATCATGGCTGTCTCGGAGTGATAGGAGTTGAAAACCTTGTGGGTAAGGAAGTCACTACTCCTTTTTTGATCGATGGGGTAGCGATGGTTTTCAATTTTCACTTTTCCGTTGATGTTTTTTTGTTGGGTGACCGCCTCAAAGACATTGAGGATTTTGAGCAGAGCTACTTCGTCGGTGGTCTCATTGATGGATATGCTCAGGGTCTCTTGATCGATGTAGTGGAAATTGATTTCATTTTTTTGGGCCTCTGCTTTCACGGCCGCAGTGTTGATCCGGATCCGCAGGGTATCAAAATAGTGGTCGTTGAGTTGGGTCAATCCCAAGTCCACCAATTTTTTTTCGAGTTTGGCAGCGTTCAGGTGTATTCTTTTGGCCATTCTTTTGAGCCTTTTCGGTCCGTGGTATACGGCATACATTCCGGCCATAACAGCCAATAGCACTTGGGCGGTACAGATGTTGGAGGTCGCTCGGTCTCTTTTGATGTGTTGCTCGCGGGTTTGCAGTGCCATCCGCAGGGCGGGGGCGCCGTCTAGGTCTTTGGTTTGGCCGATGATGCGCCCGGGGATGTTTCTTTTGTAGGCTTCTTTGGTGGCAAAGTAGGCCGCATGAGGGCCTCCATATCCCAGTGGAATGCCAAAACGTTGGGTGGTTCCTACCACCACATCTGCCCCGTAGTGGCCGGGGGCCTCCAAGAGGGTAAGGCTCAACAAATCGGCGGCCACAATGGTTTTAAGGTCATAGGTTTTTGTTTTTTCGATCAGGGCAGGCAAATCGACGATATTGCCATATTTGCCGGGATATTGGAAAAAGGCGGCAAAAAAGGTCTCGTCAAAATCGGTTTCTTCGGTCGTTCCTACGACCAACTCGATCCCCAGTGGGGTGGCTCTGGTTTTCAGTACCGCCAGCGACTGGGGCAGCACGTCTTGTGAGACAAACAGTTTGTTTGCGCCGGCTTTTTTTTGCTCTGCAGAGCGCAACGCATAGGTCAGGGTCATGGCTTCTGCCGCTGCAGTTGCTTCGTCCAGCAGGGAGGCATTGGCCAGTGCCATACCGGTCAAGTCACAGACCATGCTTTGGAAGTTGAAAAGGGCCTCTAACCGCCCTTGGGCAATCTCTGCTTGGTAGGGGGTGTAGGCGGTGTACCAGCCTGGGTTTTCCAAAATGTTTCTCTGGATCACGGCCGGTGTAATGGTGGGATGGTATCCCATGCCGATATAGGTTTCAAACAGCTGGTTTTCCTCCGAAAGCGATCTCAGTTCGTTCAAAAAACGGTATTCGCTAATCCCCTCGGGAAGATCCAACGGCCGATCGAGGCGGATCTCGGCCGAGAGGGTCTGATCGAGCAATTCCTCTATGGAATCTACGTCCAAGAGGGATAACATTTTCGAAATTTCTGGATCCTTGGGGCCTATGTGGCGTGAAGCAAATTTGTCCGGCTGCATACGTTTTCGGTTTCACCAAAATTAAGGCTTCCCCCCCAAGGTTTTTTGTCGGTCCAAGATCATTTGTCCATTTTTTTTGAACAAAAAAGTCACTTATTAACAGTTTCAAGATATTTTTGTGCGGTGGCTGGGTTCAGAAGTCTTTTTGACGCATATATAATATACAATTTCCATGTGGCTTTGGCGGTGCTGGCCTTGGCACAGATCACTGTGTTGGACTTTGGCTTGTCTCCCCAGCCGGTCGACTATCTCCTTTTTTTTACCGCTCCTTTTTTGGGGTATAATTTTATCAAGTTTTACCCCCTCGGCTTCCGACCTCGGTCAATTTCTCCACGGCTCATGTGGGGGTTCCGCGGGTTGCTTTTGGGGGGAGCCGTCTTTTTGGCCGTGGCGTTTTTTTTATTGCCTTTTTCCGCTCAAATCGTCTTTATGGCTGCCTTTGTATTGTCTTTGCTCTACGGTTGGCCCCTCCCCGGCTTGGGGTTAAATTTTAGGGGTTTTCGCGGCTGGAAAATCCATATGGTGGCCTTGAGTTGGGTGCTGATTTCGGTATTGCTTCCGCTGGCGGTGGCGGGAAAAATGCTTACCGCCCCGGTGCTTATTTATGCGGGGCAACGCTATTTTTATGTCTTGGCCGCTACCTTACCTTTCGAGATCAGGGATCTGAAGTGGGACCATCCCCAGCTGGCCACTTGGCCCCAAAAATGGGGCGTCAGAAAGACCCAAATCCTGGGGGTGTTGCTGCTGGCGATCTTGGTCTTTTTGGAGGCTTGTTGTTTCTACGGACCCGCTTTTGGGTTGACCTTCTGCATTGCTTTGCTATTGGCCGGTATGATCCTCAAATCCAAAATTGATCAGTCTCCCTATTTTAGTAGCTTTTGGGTGGAGGGAATTCCCATATTATGGTTAACTTTAAAGGGTCTAATGTTTTTGGGATGAGGATTATTTTATTTGCTTTTTTTTGTTTGCTCCAGACCCCCACCGTGGAGGTATTGGAAAAACCACAGTATCGAACCCTAGTGGAATGGGGATATCAAGTGATCGATGTAAGAACGCCCGAAGAATTTGAGGCCGGACATATCGAGGGAGCCCTCAACATAAACGTAAAAGCAGCCGAATTTGTCGATGAGATTCAAAAGCTGTCCAAAACCGATACGCTGCTGGTCTATTGCCGATCGGGAAGAAGAAGTGCCTATGCCGCTCAGGTGATGGTCTCTTTTGGCTTTCGCAAAATCTATGACCTGGAAGGAGGTTTTTTAAATTGGGAATCGGAGTAGAGCAAATTTATTTCCTTTTGTAGGATTGAAAAAACAGATATCTCGTATGGCTTTTTTGAAATTGATACGATAAATTAATTTCCAATGGTGCCATTTCATTAAACTAAAATAAAAATACCTGATCTCGGTTTTATTTGTAACGGTTGGTGCAAAGGCAGCAGGGGCTTAATGCCCCCATTGCCGTTTTGCACTTTGTTCTGGGCTTTTAATCCGGAATACATTCTACACACCATGCAGAATTTTCTTTACATGCACCATTTGAAATTTTAGCAGCATCACCATTGTCTAAACACTTTGCAATTTCTTTTGCACATTGCCAATTATTAATACAGGTGGTCCCCCTTGATTGAATAACATACTCTCTTTTAGCAAAACTGCCCAGTTCAACGGTTTCTCTTGTTTTCCCCTTTAAATTAAAAGTTGCTGTTTGAAATCCATTTGAATCTGTCTGGCTGAATAATAAATCAATATCCTTTGGAGGATAATAGTTCCCTAATTCTTCCAAAATCGATAATGCATTATCTATAAAAGGATCTGGTACATCAGGTTCATCTGTATTTTGACTGCATGCGAGCAATGAAAATATTGAAAAAATAAAAATTATATTTTTCATGTTATTCTAATTTAAAATCCACGCCTCAGCATTTTTTTAGGAGTGCTGGGACTTGCAAAACGCCACCCAAGAAAAACGTTTGCGGGGGCCGGGGTTGGGGTGGGTTAGGTCAGCAATCCCGCTCTTTTGAGCAGCGCATTGGGATCGGGGGCTTTGCCCCTAAACCTTTTGTAGAGGGTCATGGGGTGTTCTGTACCCCCTTTGGAGAGGATGTTTTCTTCAAAGGATTGGGCGGTAGGGGCATCAAAAATCCCTTTTTCCAAAAACAGCTCAAAGGCATCGGCGTCCAGCACTTCTGCCCATTTGTAACTGTAGTACCCGGCCGAGTAGCCCCCCTGAAAGATGTGGGAAAAAGCCGTACTGGTACAGTTTTCTGCTGGGTCTTGGGTAAACTGTACCCTTTGGAGAACATTGCTTTCATGCGCTTTTAGGTCACGGATGTCAGAGGCATTTTTGCCGTGGTAGGAGAGGTCCAAAAATCCAAATCCCAGCTGCCTGAGGGTTTGCAAGCCCTGCTGAAAATGGGCTACTTTTTTGAGTTTTTGGATGTAGGCCATTGGGATCACCTCATCGGTTTGGTAGTGTCGGGCAAACAACTCCAGGGCTTCTTTTTCGTAGCACCAGTTTTCCATGATCTGGCTGGGCAGTTCTACAAAATCCCAATAAACGCTGGTACCGCTCAGGCCGCTGTAGGTAGTATTGGCCAGCATACCGTGTAGGGCGTGGCCAAACTCGTGAAACAGGGTGGTGACCTCCTGGAAAGTCAGCAAGGAGGGGGTTTGGGCAGTAGGTTTTGAGAAGTTGCAAACGATGGAAATATGAGGTCTTTGTCCTTTTTTTTGGGTGCGGTAGGAGGTCATCCAAGCACCGTTTCGCTTGCCGGGGCGCGGGAAAAAGTCGGTGTACAGCAAGGCGTAAAATTCTCCCTTTCGGTTGTAAACCTCATACACCTCCACCTCGGGGTGGTAGCCCTCTAGGGAGCTGTTTTTTTGAAAGCGCAGCCCATAGAGTTTTCCGGCGATGGCAAAAACCCCCTCTTTGACCCTCTCTAGGGGGAAATAGGGTTTGATTTGTTGCTCGTCCAATTCCAGTTGGGCTTGTTTGAGCTTTTCGGACACATAGGCCGTATCCCATTTTTCGAGGGGGTCGAGGCTCAAATTTTTGGCTGCAAAATCTTGCATTTCTTCCCATTCGCGTTGGGCTGCCGGACGGGCTTTTTGATAGAGGTCTTCCAGAAATTGTGTGGCTTTTTCTTCAGTACTCGCCATGCGTTCTTCCAACACAAAGGCGGCGTGGGAGTCGTATCCCAGCAGTTGTGCTCTTTTTTCTCGGAGTTCGATCAGTCGCAGTACGATGGCCGTATTGTTGTGTGGGTTGTCCTGAAATCCGCGTTTGCCAAAAGCCAAACTGAGTGTTTTCCGCAGCTCGCGGTTTTCGGCATAGGTCATAAAGGGTACATAACTGGGGTAGTCCAAGGTAAACACCCATCCGGTTTTGTTTTTGGATTGGGCGGCTTCTGCGGCTATGGCTTTGATTTGTTCCGGCAGGCCTTTCAAGTCTTTGTCCTTGGTGATGTGGAGTTCAAAAGCTTGGGTATCGGCCAATACATTTTCTCCAAAGCTAAGGCTCAGTTTTGCCTTTTCGGTATCTATTTCGCGAAGCAAATTTTTTTGATCCTCGGCCAACAGGGCTCCATTTCTGGCAAAACTTTTGTACTCTTTTTCCAGTAGGGTCTTCTGTTCCGGGCTCAGGACTTCATGGCCTTGATTTTCGTATACTGTTTTGATGCGCTCAAAGAGGGTTTGGTTCAGCCGAACGTCGTTTTGGAAGCGGGTCAGCAGTGGGGAGGCTTCTTGGGCCACCTTTTGGAGGGTTTCTGAGGTTGCTGCGCTGTTGAGGTTGAACAAAATGGCGCTATTGCGGCCAAGCAGTTCTCCTACATTTTGCAGGGCCTCGAGGGTGTTTTCAAAATTGGGCGGAGCCGGTTGTAAGCCTATTTCTTCGATCTGTTGTAGGGCTGTGGCGATGTTTTCTTTCAGCGCAGGGACGTAGTGCTCGGGCTTTATTTTGCCAAACGGAATCGACTGGTGGGGAGTCTCGAAAGGAGACAAGAGGGGGTTTTCCAATGTTTAGGGATTGATTTTTTTACTGCTTTCGATGACTTTGTTCTTGAGGCCTTCTTTGTACCGGGCTACTTTTTCGAGCAGAGAAGAGGTGGAGGTGGCCACAATCTGTACGGCGAGAATGCCGGCATTTTTGGCACCGTTCAGGGCTACGGTGGCTACAGGAACCCCTGCGGGCATTTGCAGTATGGACAAGACAGAGTCCCAGCCGTCGATAGAATTGCTGGATTTTACCGGCACCCCGATCACCGGGAGGGGGGTGAGCGATGCGACCATTCCGGGCAGGTGGGCTGCCCCGCCGGCTCCGGCGATGATCACCTTGAGACCCCTTTGGTGGGCTTTTTGTCCGTAGTCCATCATCTTCTCGGGGGTGCGGTGGGCCGAGACGATGTCCACTTCTGTTTCGACACCAAATTCTTTGAGTACATCGATTGCTTCCTGCATGACCGGAAGGTCCGATGCGCTGCCCATAATGATTCCAACTTTTGCCATAATTATTTGCTGATTACTGATAGGGTTTCTTTTACTTGAGCGGCCATCTTTCTGGCCGTATCGATATTGGGATGTACGATGGTGACATGTCCCATTTTCCGAAAGGGTCGGGTTTCTTTTTTGCCGTATAGATGGGGGGTCACTCCCTCGAGGGCCAATACCTGATCGATATTTTTGTAGACGACCGGTCCGCTGTGGCCGTCACTGCCTACCAGGTTGACCATCACGGCGGCGGTTTTGCTTTGGGTTTTTCCCAGCGGCAAGTCCAGCACCGCACGGATGTGTTGTTCGAATTGGCAGGTATAGGAGGCTTCTATGCTAAAATGACCACTGTTGTGGGGTCTTGGGGCGACCTCGTTGACCAGCACCTCCCCCTCGTGGGTCAGGAAAAGCTCTACGGCCAGCAGTCCAATCTGACCGAAAGCTTCGGCAGTTTGCAGGGCCACTGCAATGGCTTTTTTTGCCGCTTGCTCGGGGATTCGTGCGGGACACAACACATATTCTACTTGGTTGGCTGTAGGGTGAAATTCCCATTCGACCACCGGGTAGTGGACCGCTTCGCCTTGTGGACGGCGACAGACGATGACCGACAATTCTTTGTCGAAAG
>CAZGUB010000055.1:0-8334 GCA_964528935.1 uncultured Flavobacteriaceae bacterium
AAATGGCATCGCAAACCTGCACGATGGGAGACAAGAGTGAGGTCATTTCGATTTCGTCATGATGGGCACCAATCGCATTGCAGACTTCTTTCTTCTCTCCATGCTTTTCAGCCCACTCCATCCCCAAAATGGCGTGTGGTGTTTCTGTTTCTTCTTCTGGGACCTTCCCGATGTCGTGCAATAACCCAGCGCGCTTGGCCAGCTTGGGATTCAAACCCAACTCAGAAGCCATCACTCCACACAATTTAGCGACTTCACGAGAGTGCTGCAAGAGATTTTGACCATAAGAGGAGCGATATTTCATCCGACCCACAATCTTGATGAGTTCAGGGTGTAGGCCGTGAATCCCCAAATCGATGACAGTTCTTTTCCCAACTTCGACGATTTCGTTTTGGATATGTTTAGAGGTCTTGTTGACCACTTCCTCTATGCGGGCAGGATGGATACGTCCATCGGTGACCAAACGGTGTAGGGACAAACGTGCAATTTCCCGACGTACAGGGTCGAAACAGGACAGTATAATGGCCTCGGGGGTGTCATCCACTATAATCTCTACCCCGGTGGCGGCCTCTATGGCGCGAATATTTCTCCCCTCTCGACCTATGATTCTCCCCTTGACATCATCGGAATCGAGGTTGAAAACCGATACACAGTTTTCTATAGATTCCTCGGTTCCGATCCGCTGAATGGTGTTGATGACTATTTTTTTGGCCTCCTGCTCTACGGTCAGTTTGGCCTCCTCGAGGCTCTGTTGGGCAAAAGCCATGGCTTCGGATTCAGCTTTTTTCTTTAGAGAATCGATCAATTCCATTTTGGCCTCGGCAGCCGACAAACCCGATAGAGCCTCCAGTTTTTCCACTTGGATGTTATGAGCCGCATCGATCTCTTCTTGCTTGCGATCCAATTTTTCAAGTCGGATGCGCAAGGTTTCGTTTTTTTGTTCCAAGGATTGGGACAGGCTCTTATTGCGGTTGAGGTCTCCATTCAGTTTGTTTTCTTTTTCTCTCAATCGATTTTCTACATCAGAAATTTTCTTTTCCCGTTGAAATATGACTTTTTCGTGTTCGGCCTTCATCTCAATAAAGCGCTCTTTGGCCTGAAGGATTTTTTCATCTCTTAGGCGATCGCCATCACGCTTGGACTGTTCGAGAATTTTTTTGGCCTCGGCTTCAGCCTCATCAAGCAATTGTGTGTTTTTTCTCCTTTGAATAAAAATCCCAACAGCTGCCCCCAAAACCAAGGCAACAAGAATGAGAATGATGTTTAGATTTGCATCCATTTTTATAGTTTTATCAATTAAAAAAGCCTGTATTAGCATAGAGTTTTTGTATAAACTCCAAAAAACAGGTTTGAGGCTACTCCACTGATCAAGGATCTGCTCGAAGCAGCTTGCTTTTACAACGGAAACTCACCTCTTTTAAATTAAAGCTCGTTGAGTTTATCAAAAAATCACCAATACAGGCAGTGTGTATTTATGTAAAGAACTTAGTAATTGGAAAGATGCAAATCGATCAACTCTATCAATTCATTGGTTTTAATCGAACCTATATCTTCCCCTTTGTTGTTTTCAAGCTGATTTTCCAACTGTGCGGCATATTGCAATGCACACATGGCCAACACGTCTTGTTTGTCACGAACGGCATAATTTTGCTCCAGTTGTTTGGTCATGGCCTCAATTTTTCTGGCCGATGCCCGAAGAGATGCTTCCTGCTCGGGTGAGATGGTCAACGGATAAACGCGGTCGGCTACCTTGAGTTTGATCTTTATCGTTTCGTTCATCATTTACTTTATGGCGGTGAGCTGATGGATGCAAAAATCTACCTCCTTGATTAAACTGTTTATTTTTCGTTTGGTTGTCGCTTTACTTTCGTTACTGCCTAGTAAAGAATTGGCCATCTTCAAGGCTTCGTTATCCTTTTTCAGGATTTGAACTTGCGTATCCAAGGCTGCTGCCTTTTGTTTTAGCTGATGGCTTTCATCGGTCAGCTGATGGATCAGCAAGTGATTTTCTTTTAACTTATTGAGCAACTGAACAATTCTTTCTTCTAAAGCTTCAAAATTATTCATGTTCACTTAAATTGAAAAAACCAAATCTTTACTTTAACAAATTTAACGAATACAGTTGAAATACAACTCCTTTGTAGATCATTTTAAGAAAATTTTAGAGTAACCCAAAATGTTTTTTCAAGGAAAAATAACATCGTGAGCCAGGCAATATTGCAAAAAAACTCATGCAGGGCATAGTGGTGTTTTTGGTGGATCGGGGCGGTTTTGAGGGTAAACGTTTTTTGTTCGGTTTTCAGCAAATAATCTTGATTAATTTTTTTGATACGTCTCACATCCCTCAGATTGATTTTGGTTTTGTAGAAAGTTCCAAAAATCAACCAGTGGTCTTTGTATTGTAGACAACAACCCTTATAATAATGAAAACACAAGTAAAAGAAGGCCGAAAAACCCACTACTGGGATGATGTAGCTCACAAAAAAAAAGGGGGAAAGATAAATCAATACAAGCCCCAAGCTGGACCAGACAAACAATAAGATTAATTGGGTTTTAGCATGTTTGGGATTGTAAGAAAAATGGAATTCACTCATGAAGTTTTGGGGTTAAATTTCATTTACAAAATTAGATATTTGGTGAAAAAATCAAAAAACGTTTCGATAAACCGCAACAAGGTTCTCTAAAAATGTATTTTTGTTTGATCCGACTTATTAATGAAGACTTTTTACTACAAATACTTTTTGTTTTTTGTCTGTTCAGGCTTATGGTCTCAAAACGAGGTAGAATGGATCCCGCCTTTGGACATCCCATTTGCCCTATCTGGAACTTTTGGAGAGCCGAGAGGTACGCATTTTCATTTAGGACTTGACATCAAGACCCAAGGCAAAGAAGGCTGGGAGGTCAAAAGTATCGCCCAAGGTCAAATCAGTAGAATCAGGGTGTCTTTGGGAGGATATGGAAAAGTGGTCTATGTTGATCACCCCGACCAAACCACCTCCGTTTATGCTCATCTTAAAAAATTTGCACCCAAGATCGAAGCCTACATAAAATCCATACAATACCAAAAGGAAAGCTATACCATACAAGAATTTCCCAAAGCGAATGAACTGACCTTGGAAGCTGGAGAACTCATCGGTTATTCCGGAAATACGGGGGGTTCGTCGGGTCCCCACTTGCATTTTGAAATCAGAGACACCAAAAGTCAAAAACCCTTCAATCCACTATTCTTTGACCTACCCATCAAAGACTCCCAGCGCCCCCAGCTGCAAAAACTGTATCTCTTTTACCCACGAGAAAATCATCTTCTCTCCCATTCCGAAGCCGTTGAGTTGCATAAAATAAACGACAGTACCTATACCACCCCCATGGTGCTGACCTCCGGCAAAATTGGACTGGGACTACAGATGTTTGACCGTCAGGATTTGAGTTACAACAAAAATGGAATTTACAAAGCGCAGCTGCAGATTAACGGCAAAACCATAGCCCACTACGAGTTTGACCAACTGGATTATTCCGATTCCAAAAAATTATTCCACATCATCGACTACCCCAGCTTTCAGGAAAACAGGATAAAAATCCAAAAATTGTTTTTCCAAGATCAGCCCTTATTGACCTTTATAAAGTCTGTAAAACAAGGAGGTCTTTTCCATATCGAATTGGGCAAATCCTATCAATTGATGATTTCTGTACAAGATTTTTTTGGCAATACCTCCTACATTGAAATGTATATAGAAGGTACCGAGAAAAGTATTACCCATCAGCCTTTGGAGGGTAAAGACATTACGCCAGAAAAAGATCATTTGTTACTTATGGAAAAAGCAGAAATCTATTTTCCCAAAAAAACCTTTTTTAAGAAAGTAAAGCTTCAAATCGAAGAAAACAAAAAAAGTTTGAGTATAGGTCCCAATTTATTTCCCTTTCAAATGCCCTACGAAATTCGGTTCAAAGCACACACCGATGACTCCCTAGAACTCAAGCAAAGTTTTATTGCCAAAAAAACAGATGAAAAATTGTCTTATTTACCCACAACCCTAAAAGAAGGGTATTGGATCACCCAACTTAAAGATATGGGGGAATATACCTTGGCACGAGATACCATCGCTCCTCAAGTAGTGGCTGTCAATTTCAAGCCCGAACAATGGCTCAGCAAATTCAAATTTTTGAATTTGAAAATTTCCGATGATTTTTCGGGGGTCAAATCCTACAAGGGGTCCATCAATGGCCAATGGGTACTTTTTGAATACGAACCCAAAAAAGATCTTCTAACCTACGACTTTTCGGACAAGACCTTTGACCAAGCCAAACACCAACTCCGCTTGGAAGTGGAGGACAACGCCGGAAACACCACCATCTATGAAACGGTTTTCTTTAAAAAATATACTTTGGATTAGACCGTTTATTCTTTGAACGCTGCTAAGGTCTTTAGCACGTAGTCAACTTCTTTTCGGGTATTGAAAAAAGAAAAAGAAAATCGCAAAGAGGGATAGTTTTTGACCGCTTTAGGCCTTTGCAGTTGCTGCAATACATGAGATCCCGAATGTGCACCGGCTTGACATGCACTGCCTCTGGAACAGGCTATCCCTCTCAAATCCATATGAAAATCCAACAATTGGGCTTTGGAATCCTCCAGCGGCAAAACCACATTGACCAAGGTGTAGGTGCTTTTTTGGAGATCGGCACTACAGCCATTAAAATGGGCGGTGGGAAAAAGAAATTTTAGCTGTTTTATAAAATATTCTTTCAATCCCAAAACATGGGCTTTTTCCTCTTCCATGTTTTGATAGGCCAATTCAAGAGCGATTTGCATCCCAATGATATTGTGCAAAGACTCGGTTCCGGCACGCAGGCCTCTTTCCTGAGGACCGCCGACAATAAAAGAATCAATCCCGGAATTTTTTCTAACAAAGGTAAAGCCTACCCCTTTGGGGCCATGGAATTTGTGGGCAGCAGCAGACAAGAAGTCAATGGGCTGTACTTTTAGATCGTAGGGGTAATGTCCGACGCCCTGAACAGCATCAGAATGAAAATAGGCACCATTGGCCCGGGAAAGATTACCTACCCCGTCCAATTCCAAAAGGTTGCCGATTTCATTGTTGACATGCATTAAAGTTACCAGCTTTTTGGTGGTATCGGCTTTTAGTAATTCTTCCAGGTGCTCCATTTGCGGCATACCATTCTCATCCAGATCGACATATCTTACCGAGATTCCCTCGGACTCCAGACCATCCAAAGCATGCAATACAGCATGGTGTTCTATAGTTGAAGAAATGATTGTCTTGACCTTTAGGTCTCTTACAGCACAACGCAAAACCATATTGTCTGATTCTGTACCCCCCGAGGTAAAAATGATTTCTTGGGCTTCGCAATTGAGGAGTTTTGCGATGCTTTTTCGAGCCGTTTCCAAAGCAGATTTTGCGGTTCTGCCATAAGCATGGCTCGAGGAAGGATTCCCAATATGGGTACTCATGCTACGATGCATTTGTGCGATAACCTCATCCCGCATAGGAGTAGTCGCCGCATTGTCGAAATATACCTTCATGGTCTTTATACCCAGGATTAAAAGTAAGTGCTAGTTTTGGTTTTCAAATGACCTGAGCGTCTCAATGATAATGCGAATACAATCGTGGAGTTGTGCCTCGGTCATAACCAGTGGAGGAGCAAACCTAATGATATTACCGTGGGTGGGTTTGGCCAAAAGTCCATTGTCTCTTAGTTTTAGGCAAATATTCCAAGCTGTATCACTCTCGGGAGAATCGTTAATGACGATGGCGTTGAGCAGACCTTTTCCTCTGACCAGTTTTACAATATTGCTTTTGGAGATGTATTGATTCAACTCATCCCTGAAAATCTTTCCCAATCTTCGGGCATTTTGGGTCAATTTTTCTTTTTGGACTACTTCCAACGCCTTTGTCGCAATGGTTACCGCCAATGGATTTCCACCAAAAGTACTCCCGTGCTGCCCGGGCTGAATCACGTCCATTATGTAGGCGTCACAAAGTACAGCAGAAACGGGATAAACTCCGCCACTAATGGCTTTGCCCAAAATCAACAGGTCGGGACGCACATAAGAGGGCTGTTGTTCACAGGCATTTTCGCAGCTACAATCTCCGCATACCGCCAATAGAGATCCAGTTCTTCCAATACCGGTTTGGATTTCATCGGTAATCAACAGTACATTGTAAGCGACACAAAGGGCTTTGGCACGTCGAATAAAGTCGGAGTCGGGGGTATATACCCCGGCTTCTCCTTGGATAGGTTCTACCAAAAATCCGGCAACATTGGGATTGGTCTCCAATACCGCCTCTAATGCTTCCAAGTCGTTGTAAGGTGTATGAATAAAACCAGGGGCATAGGGACCAAATTCCCCTTTGGAATTGGGATCGGTAGAAAAGGAAATTATAGTCGATGTTCGGCCGTGAAAATTATTATTGCATACAATAATTTGTGCTTTATTTTCTGTAATTCCCTTTTTTTGGTAAGCCCACTTTCTGCATATTTTAATGGCGGTTTCCACCCCTTCGGCCCCGGTATTCATACAAAGTACTTTTTCAAAACCAAAATATTGGGTAATGTATTTCATGTACTCCCCCAATTTATTGTTGTGAAAAGCCCTAGAGGTAAGGGTAAGGGTTTCGGCTTGTTCTTTTAGGACTGATACGATTTCAGGATGGCAATGCCCTTGATTCACGGCCGAATAGGCCGAGAGAAAATCGTAGTATTTTTTACCGTCCACATCCCACAAAAACACACCTTCACCTTTGGCTAAGACTACGGGCAACGGATGATAATCGTGGGCACCGTGTTTTGATTCCAAATCTAAATAATAATCCTGAAGAGATTTTTGAGTAGTTTCCATGACTTATAGTGTACTTCGAATTAAAATACCGATACAAAAATAACAATATTATTGTATAATGTCGCCGGGCGAGATCAGCTAAGTCGAAAAGAAAACCATTAACATCATTGGGTTTGTTTGATTTCTCTTAAGTGGGTAAAAAAAACAATCCTATTTTTGCTACATGACAAAAAAAAATATTCCCGAACGCTATGAGTGTCTCGCCGTGGTCGATATAACGGCCAAAGGCATGGGGGTATTAAAAACCGAGGAGGGAAAAGTGATTTTTGTATCTGGGGTCATCCCCGGAGACCAAGTAACTGTTGAGACATTCAAAAAACGAAGGCACTATTTTGAGGCCAAATTGATCCATATCGATCAACCTTCCCCCGATCGCATAGTTCCACGATGTGAGCACTTTGGAGTTTGTGGAGGGTGCAAATGGCAAAACATGCAATACCAAGCGCAACTGGTGTACAAACAGAAAGAAATCCTTCACAACCTCAAAAATCTATCGGGTATGGTTTTGCCAAAACCAGAAAAGATCAAAGCGGCTGTCCACCCCTATTTCTATCGCAACAAAATGGAATATACCTTTTCCAATCGCCGGTGGCTGACCGCCGAAGAGGTAGCACAACCATCGCAAGACATAGTACAAAACGGATTGGGTTTTCACAAAGCGGGAATGTGGGACAAGGTTGTGGATATTGAACAATGTCATCTTCAGGCAGAGCCAGCCAACCAAATCAGAAATAGCATCCGGACTTTTGCTTTAGAAAATCAAATGGAATTTTTTAATCCCAAAGCCCAAGAAGGGTTTCTGAGAACACTCATGCTTCGCAATACTAGCGCAGGAGAATGGATGGTACTGATTCAGTTTTTTAAAGAAGATGAGAAAAAAAGAAAAGTCCTTTTGGATTATCTCAAAAAAACGTTCAACCTCACTTCGTTGCTTTACTGCATTAATTCCAAAGCCAACGATACCCTCTACGATCAAGAAATTATTTGCTATCACGGAAAACCTTACCTGACGGAAGAAATGGAGGGCTTGAAATTTAAAATCAACGCTAAGTCATTTTTTCAAACCCACACTGAGCAGGCCTACGAATTGTATAAAATCACCCGAGATTTTGCAGCACTTCAAGGAGATGAGCTGGTTTATGACCTCTATACCGGAACGGGAACGATTGCACAATTTATTGCAGGATCCTGCAAAAAAGTGGTTGGCATAGAATCGGTGCCGGAGGCCATAGTGGCTGCCAAAGCCAATGCATTGGAAAATAAAATTTCCAATGCTTTTTTTGAAGTCGGAGATATGCGAAAAGTTTTCGATAAAGAATTTGTGAAAAGACATGGAAAGGCAGAGGTTGTCATCACAGATCCTCCCCGCAATGGCATGCATCCCGATGTGATAAAGCAATTACTTTTACTCGGACCCAAAAAAATCGTATATGTGAGTTGCAACAATGCCACCCAAGCCAGAGATTTGTTTTTGATGA
>CAZGUB010000056.1:0-8287 GCA_964528935.1 uncultured Flavobacteriaceae bacterium
AGGGAGATTCTCCGTTCAGCACCGGGAATAAAAGGACAATTTTCATCGGCATGGGTGCAGGTCATCACCGCAGCAAAATCATGCTTGGGATTGGGAGGATCGTCGTAAATCTTAGAGAAAAGTTCCATTGGTGGTTGGTGCCGGTCGTAGGTCAATCGGTAGTGAGGATTTTCGCCTCCCGGATCTTCAATTTCAAATCCCATTCGCATCAAACTGGCCACGGTGCGCTGGTTACAGGCGGTAATTTCTATTCCTCCCGAAAAGGTGTTGATTGTAAAGCCGTAATGATTGGCTATGAGCTTTGCCCATACTTGTGAGAGCTGACTTCTGCGGGAATTGTGGGTGCAGATGAAGTTGAGATTGACCGATGATTGGGTGTCCAGCTTTGAGCGGATGTAATTTTGAAGCGGTTCTAACATAGCCATTCGCTCTTCAGGAATGGTTCCTATATCCAGAATTTCTGTAATTTGGGCGGGGGTTGTTCTCAATTTTTCTTCTTTTTACTGGCTCTTTTTTGCCACCTTTCGGTGTGCATCAATCCCAAAAAAACGGGGTCTATCAATTGTTTGTCCCAGTTTTTTCGGATAGAATCCAACCGTTTTACTTGGTCTGGAAATTTAGAGGCCAGGTCGGTTTCTTCACTCAAATCATTACTCAGATCATAGAGCTCATGGATCGAATTTTTTTTCTTGCTAATCAATTTCATGTCGCCCTCTCTTACGGAATACAAATCATCATCGAATTTTCTGACAAAAAGGGTATGATGTGGTCTTCCTTTTTTTTTTCCTTTCAAATAGGGAAGTATGTTGACACCATCTAACGGTAGATCTACTCCGACAGGGGCGTTGGTCAAGGCGGCTATGGTTGGCAAGATATCCATACTTGAAATGGGATAATCGTAAACCATGGGGTTGATTTCATCGGGCCATTGCATGGCAAATGGTACTCTATTGCCCCCCTCGTATATGGAAGATTTGCCCTCTCTTAGGGGGCCATTATTAGATCCATTGTTTTGTTCGGGACCACCATTGTCGGAAAGAAAGAAAATGATGGTGTTTTTTTGGATGTTTAAAGTTTCTAATTTTTTCAAAATTTCTCCTACACCGTCATCTACGGCGCTTACCATGGCAGCATAAGTCCTTCGTTTTTTGTTTTGGATGTGCTCGAAGCGATTCAGGTATTTTTCGGTTGCCTGAAGAGGACCATGGGGCGCATTGTAGGCCAAATACAAGAAGAAAGGCCCTTTTTTGTTTTTTTCGATAAATTCAACCGCTTCTTTGGAAAATTCATCGGTAAGATACTCATCTGTTTCTTCGGGTTGGTGATTTCTCATGATCCAAGTTTGATAGCTAAGCGGCTCGTCGTTTATAGAATAGCTGTCTTTGATGGTCAATTCTTCTGGGAAATATCGATGTCCTCCTCCCAAATGCCCGTAAAAAAAATCGAATCCGCGGTTGAGCGGATGATTGGAAATATGTGCTCCCAAATGCCATTTGCCAATCACACCAGAAGTATATCCTACCTGACCCATAACTTCGGGAATCGTTTTTTCTGTTTGGGGCAATCCCATATTGGGATCTTGGGGGCGATATTGTACGTTTCTCTCGTAGCCAAAACGCTGCTGATAGCGTCCGGTCATGAAACCAGCCCTACTGGGGCTGCATACTGGGTAGGGCGTATAACCGTTGGTAAATTTTACACCTTGGTTTGCTATACGATCAATGTTGGGCGTGGGAATATCAACACTGCCATTGAAGCCCACGTCCGTATAACCCAAATCGTCGGTCATGATAACAATTACATTGGGATGATTTTTATTGGACTCTTTAGTTTGCGAAGGCTTACATCCCAAGAAGAGGGTAATAACGACTGTCAGGAGACTAAAATTGAAAATTTTTGAGCTGTTATTTTTCATGTTTAGGATAAAATATTTCCCTAAAATAGTTAATATTCACTAATTTGTAATACCAACAAAAAAGATCAAATCGTTATGAATTTAAAATATAAATGGACTCCAATAGTTTTATTATTCACTTTAGTTTTTGTCTCTTGTAAGGACACCCCTTCTGCCACAAAACCCAATATCATTATCGTTTATATGGACGATTTGGGCTATGGCGATGTGAGCTACAATGGGGCTCAAAAGTTAAAGACCCCCAACATGGACGAAATGGCTTTGGGAGGCATGCGATTCAACAACGGCTATGCTACTTCTGCTACCTGTACCCCCAGCCGTTATGGACTTTTGACCGGGGTTTATCCTTGGCGGGAAAAAAGAGCCAAGATCTTGCCTGGAACTGCTCCATTGATTATCTCGACAGACCAAATGACGATTCCCAGAATGCTAAAACAGCAGGGTTATCATACAGCCATCATCGGAAAATGGCATTTGGGATTGGGCGATGGCCAAGTCGATTGGAACAAAAAAATCACTCCTGGACCTAACGAATTGGGGTTTGATCACTCCTATATTTTGGCGGCGACCCAAGATCGTGTTCCCACAGTTTATATCGAAGACGGTAGGGTCGTGAATCTGGATCCCAACGACCCCATCGAGGTCAATTATCAGAAAAATTTTGAGGGAGAACCGACCGGCCTCGAGAATCCGGAGTTGCTAACCATGAAATGGCACCACGGACACAACAGCAGTATCGTCAACGGGATTCCTAGAATAGGTTTTATGAAAGGGGGCGAAGCCGCCAAATGGAGTGATATCGATATGGCCGATCATTTTTTGAATGGGGTGAAAAATTACATCAAGTCTCAAAAGGATCGACCTTTTTTTCTCTATTATCCTATGCAACAGCCGCACGTTCCTAGGACTCCCCATCCCCGTTTTGAAGGGCTCTCCGAATTGGGCCCCAGAGGAGATGCCATCGTAGAGGCCGACTGGTGTTTGGGCGAACTCAAAAAGGTACTGGAAGCAGAGGGAATATTGGAAAACACCTTAATAATATTCTCCAGTGACAATGGTCCTGTTTTAAACGATGGTTATTTTGACGATTCTGACGAAAAAAATGGCGATCACACCCCTTGGGGTCCTTTTAGAGGAGGGAAATACAGTCTATTTGAGGCCGGTACCCATGTGCCCTTTTTTGCCTATTGGAAAGGAAAAATCCAACCCGGACTTACCGATGCACTGATCAGCCAGTTGGATCTGTTGTCTTCCTTGGCCCAGTTGGTCGGCAGCGAAGTCAGAACCGAGGACAGCTTGCCGCTACTCGATGTATTGATGGGTAAATCGGATAAAGGCAGGGACGAATTGATTCTTGAAGCCACTTCCAGAACAGCCTTCAAAAAAGGAGACTGGGTGATGATTCCTCCCTACAAAGGACCGGAACGCAACAAAATGGTAAATATTGAACTGGGCAATGCCTCCGATTTTCAGTTGTATCATCTGGCCGAAGACCTTGGCCAACAAAACAACCTGGCACAAAGCCAGCCCGAAAAACTTCAGGAAATGTTGACCGCTTTTGAGGCCATCAGGGGCAACGACCACGGAAGCATAGAACAGCTGGAATTAAAATAGTTTTAAAATTCTTTTCCTCTTTTTCAAAAGAACCCCCCATGTTTTTGGTGGAAAGGGGGTTATGGCACTAAAAATCATTTTTTGACAGCTTCGGTCATGGCTTTGGCTACGGAAGTTATGCTTTTATAATCCCTTTGTGTTATCAGATTTTGGTTGACTAGGGTACTGCCCACCCCCAGACAAACGGCACCGTTGGCAATCCAATCTGCAGCATTTTCGACGGTGATACCTCCGGTAGGCATGATGGGGACATGTGGAATGGGAGCTTTTACGGCTTTGAAATAAGTCGCTCCCAGATTGGCTGCAGGAAAAAGCTTGACAATATCGGCTCCCCATTCATAGGCCTGTAAAATTTCTGTAGGGGTCATGGCACCAGAGAGTATGGGTTTGTCCAGTTGATGGGCCATTTGTATGACTTCGGGTCTGCTGACAGGGGTAACGATAAATTGAGCTCCGGCTTCGATGGCGGCTTTGGCAGTTTGTGGATCTATGACAGAGCCCACTCCGGGAATGACCCCCTCTATTTGAGAAAGTTTATGGATTTCTTCCAACGCATTGGGCGTTCCCATGGTCACCTCAATGGCTTTTACCCCCCCGCGAAATAGGGCCTGCGCCAGTTCAAAAACGGGTTCGGAGTTGGACAGCCGAATGATGGCAATAATCTTGGTGGCCAATAGTTGTTGCAATAGGTCGGCTCTGGTCATGGCTTATCTGTTGGCGTGGCCTTTGAAGTGGTTTTCACCGGCAGAGAATATTTCCTTTTCACTGAGCGGGAGAATGTCTCCCCTTAGGGTCTGAGTAAGCGCAAAGGCAGCAGTGGCGAAATCTGTTGTTTTTTGTATCTCCCAATTCAGTATTTCTCCATGTAGTATTCCTGCTGCAAAGGCGTCCCCTCCTCCCAATCGGTCTATTATCTGGGTAGGAATGGCAGTACTGGAGCAGATTTCATCTCCCTTTTTTATCATGCCCCCCAGTACATTTTCAGAGGCATTGATCTGCTGTCGGATGGTCATGGCAATGGTATGAAAATCCCCGAGTGAAGCGACAAAATCCATGGCTTTTTGAGTGGCTTCAGCGAGGGCATTAAAATCATTATTACTTTGAATATTGGCACCAAAGACATCATTGACCGATCCGATGTTGCCCACAAGAGTATGTACGTATGGTAGGATTTTGACGAAGGCTTTTCGGGCTTGTTCGGGCGACCACAAGCTCCTGCGATAATTGAGATCAAACACCAGCTTACAATTCATTTTTTTGGCGGTTATTATCGCATTGAGCATGGAATTTTCGGATTGGAGGGAGAGGGCGGGGGTGATGCCACTGGCCACCAGATGCGAGCAGTTTTCGAGCAGTACTTCCCATTCTTTTTCACCCAGGTTTAAATGGGTAAAAGCAGCTTCTTTTCTGTCGTAAGTGACTTGTGTACCCCTGATGCTCGTGCCGTGTTCGATGTAATAAGATCCGATTCTGCCATTATCGAATCGAAGGAATTGGGTGTCGATGCCTTGTTGCCGTAAGAACATTTTTGCTTTTTTCCCCAATGGATTTTTGGGGAAGGCAGAGACAAAACGGGTGGGGTGTCCCCAGTTGGAGAGGTCGGCCAAAAGGTTGGCTTCTGCACCGGCATAATTTATTTCCAAGGCATTGGATTGTACGATTAGATCATCATGTCGCTGGGGGCTAAGTCTCAGGAGTAGCTCTCCAAAGCCGCAGATTGTTTTTGCCATTGGATCAAAGTGTTGCCGTAATTGAAAGAATTTGAATCGTTGTCATTATAAATTCAAACCAAAATCTAGAGGCCGTAGGCCTAAAAATTTGGTGTCAAGATATAAAAATGTGTTTATTTAATATCAGAAAGCGGTCAAAACCTAGGGGCAGCATCAGATGTCTATACTCAAACCCAACCCAAAAAGCTCCCTGATCTGCAATCGTTTGATCAGATCGTCATCGTAGAGTAGGTGGAGGATCAAATTGGCAGAGATTTTATCGTTTACCTTTAGCCTTATGTTGGCATTCCACTCCATGTCTACGTTCTCGATGTTGTTGAGGTAATTGACATAGAAGTTGAATTTGTTTTCCATGGATACATTTTCCATCAATTGGGAGATAAAAAATCCTGAAAATGAGGCCCCAATAGAGATGATGTTGGAAGCTCCGCTTTCGACACCAAAATGTTTTTTTCCGGGGGGTAGGTTTTGGGTGTAGTCTCTACTCACAAAAATTCCTCGGGCGGCTAGGGGAGCAATATTGAACCAAGCCAAGTCGCCTTCTTTATAGGACCAACCCAGTCCCATTTGTATGATGGCCGGAGAAAAAATCTTTGAAATTTCCTCTTTTTGATCTTCTCCATCTTTTTTAAAATATCTATAGCCCGGCAGCAGCTGGCTTTTAAAGTTGAAATAGGCAGAATAATTCCAGTAGGTGTTTACTTTTCTACTCAAGACCGAGTTGATTTCTATGCGATCATCGGCTTTTTTAAAAAAGGAACTTCCCGAAAGGTAGGTGGTTCCTATCGAAAGCATGAGGTTGTTGTCCCAGATCCAACCTTCTTCTCCTTTGTAGTTGATGTTGTAATCCAAACTGAACAGACCTGTGAAAGAATTTTCTCCCCCAGACACCCAATTTTCGAAATAAGCCTGGTTAAAAGTGAAGTTAGTTCGTCCAAAAAACTTGAATTTACTTTGGTCTGAGAGCGGAGGCAAGCTATCGGTTGCTTTAGCTGTTAGGGCTTGTTCTGTCTGGGAAAATATTTGGAGCGTGGCGATTAGGGAAAGAAAAATGGAGGAGGTGAATTTCACAGTAGCGGTATTTTTGAATTTAAAATTATTCTAATTTTTTTGATTGACGAAACTCCATCAAAAATGTAAGTCACACCATACCCTTTTGGAGGTGTTTTTTAAAGACTAATTTTTATGATTTGTAAAAATGCTAAAGGGATTTGCAAGACAGGGTTGTAGGCTTTTGGGCTTTTTTAAAAATAGATTATTTCTTAATTTTACAGGAATTTAGTGCCGTTTGATGATGAGGGTTTGGGGGACTTTGTTGATTTAAGTCGATTCTTTTTCTTTTTTGTCTCTGCTAAAGAGCTGTTGCGATGATGGTTGGGTTGGATTCAAAAAACGGGAAATAATATTCATTTAAATTCTATTAGCTATGAAAACAAACACTTTAATTTTTTTTCTATTAACCTCAATGGCTTCTTTTGGTCAAGAATGGATCATTATCGATATACTGGAACAGTCTCGAAAAGAATTGATCTATAGAATTGATGATGGAGAATCGGTCAAACGAGAAACGGTGAAAGACCCCTCTATTGTTCGACTGATAAAAGAATTCCAAGAACAAGGCTTTGTCCTAAAGTCGGTGACCCAAGGGGTAGAGCTGGATTTGAACGGCAACTTACCCCTTATTAATTCGCGTAATAACAATAACATAGGGATTACCAATTTGACCCTTTCCAACAACAACCGCATCATGCTTTGGTTTGTAAAAAACCGAGAGCAGTCGGTTGAAATTCCCTAGATTGAATTGGTCGCTTTTGACAGGAAAGTTTAACAAGGTGTTAAAATTGATTTCCCCAAATAGATGGATTGAGGTGATGGTGTTTTTGACTTTTAGTCCTTGGATTTGGGGTCAGGAATGGGCTTCGATAAAGTATTGGCCCAAAGACGACCATTCGTTTATCGGCCAAGTCATGACAGATGGAGAAGATATTGTAAAAGGAAGCCAATGCGAAAAAGATCGATGTTTATTCGAAATGACCGTGGAAGACTACATTGCCGAGATGGCCTTCAGGGGTTGGGAAGTTTCCGAGCAGCTCGAATCTAAAGATAAAAAAGTAGGAAATGTCATTTGGTTCAGACGTTATTGACTCTTTGAGAAGGATTATCGGGTGAAGATGTTTTTAACGATTGATTTACCGATGCTGATTGTTTGAAAAATCCCTACTTTTAACAGTCGAAATTTTTCTCTACAAGATCCGTCAAGTGTCATGAATTATCTTCTTTCACTGCTTCGTTTGAAGTGTCCCCAATGTAGAAGTGGAAAAATGTTTTCGAATGCTCCCTACGCCTTAATAGGCTTCCCAAAAGTACTAGAGCGCTGTCCCAACTGTAAGGTAAAGTTCAGTCAAGAGCCCTCTTTTTTTACGGTTCTATGTATGTTTCTTACGCTCTGGGGGTGGGGCTCGCCATAGTAGTTTTTTTCTTGCTTTATTTTTTGGGATGGGTACAATCCCCCACACCCATTTTTATCGCCATAGTGGTTGTAATCAGCATCTTGTCTCCCTATATCTATCAACTGTCAAAAGTGATGTGGGCTTCATTTTTCATTCCCTATAGAGGGGAAGTAAAAACAAAAATCAAAAACGATTGAGACATTATAGATGTTGCTAAAGATCGAAATTCAATCCCTCCGACTTCACTTTCCACTCTTGAGGAAATCCTCCTTTGCCTGGGTCCAAAGCCATTCTTGCCAGTACAATCAGCAAGCCTCCGTTACCGGGAAGGTATAGCCTCAATCTAGGAGTTTGGTAATTGTGACCATTGTTGAGGTAGGTGTTTTTGATGAAGGGCATAAGCAAAAATTCTATGGCCAGAGACCCTTCGTCCAGCCGCTGTGCGGCCATGGCGGCAAGTGGAAAATCCCAACCCCAACAGCTTTCCCATTGCCATTTTTCTTTGATATTTAATAAGGTGCGTTTCATTTTTTGTTTGTCGATAAAATCAATATCGGGCACCATGGCGATGGCACCCA
>CAZGUB010000057.1:0-8202 GCA_964528935.1 uncultured Flavobacteriaceae bacterium
CGGAAAACTCAATGGCTGGACTGCCCCCAAAGATGTCATCCTCAAAGTAGCCGGTATTTTGACCGTCAAAGGTGGAACCGGAGCCATTATAGAATATTTCGGCCCGGGAGCAGAATCCATGTCTTGTACGGGAAAAGGAACCATCTGCAATATGGGTGCCGAGGTGGGAGCAACCACGTCTACCTTTGGATACGACGCCTCCATGGAACGCTACCTCAGAGCCACCGGAAGAGACGACGTGGCCGATGCAGCCAATGCCGTAAAACATCACCTGACTGCAGATCCCGAAGTCTACGACCAACCCGAAAAGTTCTTTGACCAAGTGATTGAAATCAATTTGGACGAGTTAATGCCACACATCAACGGACCCTTCACGCCAGACTTGGCTACTCCCGTGGATCAGATGCGAGAGAAAGCCGCTGTAGGCGGTTGGCCCCTGAAAGTAGAATGGGGACTTATCGGATCCTGCACCAACTCTTCCTACGAAGATTTGTCAAGAGCTGCCAGCATTGCCCAACAGGCCATAGACAAAAAATTGGTTACTAAGGCAGATTTTGGAATCAACCCCGGATCGGAACAAGTGCGTTATACCGCAGAAAGAGACGGGTTATTGGATATTTTTGAAAAACTCGATGCCAAAATTTTCACCAACGCCTGCGGTCCATGCATTGGACAGTGGGATCGCGCTGGGGCCGATAAGCAAGAAAAAAACACCATTATTCATTCCTTCAACCGAAACTTTTCGAAACGTGCGGATGGCAACCCCAACACCCATGCTTTTGTCGCCTCTCCAGAGATGGTGGCGGCAGTGGCCATATCAGGCAAATTGGACTTTAACCCCATGACCGACAGCCTCATTAATGAGGAGGGAGAAGCCGTGATGCTCGATGCCCCCATGGGAATGGAGCTCCCCCCCAAAGGTTTTGATGTAGAAGACAACGGGTACCTAGCACCGGAAGAAGATGGATCTCATGTCAATGTTGTGGTAAAAGAAGATTCCGAAAGACTTCAACTTCTGGAGCCTTTTGCCCCTTGGGACGGAAAAAATTTAAACGGTGCAAAACTCCTGCTCAAAGCCCATGGAAAATGTACTACCGACCACATCTCCATGGCCGGACCTTGGCTGCGCTTCAGAGGTCACCTGGACAATATTTCCAACAACTGCTTTATTGGGGCTGTAAATGCTTTTAACCAGAAAACAAACTTTGTAAAAAACCAACTCACCGGAGAATACAGTGGCGTTCCAGATGTTCAGAGGGCTTACAAAGCAAAAGGTATTCCGACTGTAGTCGTGGGAGACCACAACTATGGCGAAGGTTCATCCCGTGAACATGCCGCAATGGAACCCAGACATCTGGGGGTCAAAGTCGTATTGGTTAAGTCTTTCGCCAGAATTCACGAAACCAATCTCAAAAAACAAGGAATGCTCGGAATAACCTTTGCCAATGAAGCAGATTACGAGTTGATCCAAGAAGACGACACCTTTAACTTTGTAGATCTTGAAAACTTTTCAGAAGGACAAGCCCTCACCATCGAGGTCCTTCATGCCGATGGATCCCAAGACATCATCAAAGCCAACCACACCTACAACCAGCAACAAATCGACTGGTATAGAGAAGGTTCAGCGTTAAATCTGATCAAAAAACAAAACGCTAGCTAAAGCCAGAAGGGTTCTCTCTGCACCTTCCCTTTCCTGACTTTACAAATGAAAGCAATTGATCTGGTGAAATTTCTAAAATATAATTTTGTATTTTAGGGTCATAAATCGATCGTCAAAAATTCAACGACAAGCCCAAAAACATTGATGAAGCGCAGATTGACCATAGCCGTTGTTTTTACACTGGTATTCATTGGACTTTTATGGATCCCATTTACAGGAGAGATTGAAAATAACTTTGTTTTTTTCCTGGGCAGGTTCCACCCCCTGATTCTCCACCTTCCCATTGGGGCTTTGGTGATTTTGTTTTTTATGGAAATCATCCACAGTTGGCGCAAAGAACTTGATTTGGAGGCCGCTTGTAACCTGTTGCTTTGGTTTTCGACCATCAGTATTTTCCCCACTGTACTCCTGGGTTTTTTCTTGGCATCGACTGGAGATTATGACGACGAACTGCTAAGCGTCCACAAATGGTTGGGCTGGTTTACAGCCCTGATATGCGTGTGGTTACTGGTGCTTCGCCATTACAAATCATCGCAATCAACCCGAAAATCCTCCCGTTTTTACAAAATATTTTTGTCTATTAATGTGATATTATTGTCACTGGCCGGACACTATGGAGGTTATCTAACCCATGGGGCCAATTATTTGACCAAATTCATGCCCAACGCAATGAAAACGGTACTCAACATAGACACCGTTGAGTATGAATACATCGCTATTAATCGAGAAGTCGATTCTGTCTCTGAGGCGGCCTTATACTACAAAAATCAAATCAATCCCATTCTACAAAATTATTGCTACGAATGCCACAACGAAAAAAAGCAAAAAGGAGGAATGCGCTTGGATGTTTTGGATTGGAACATGATCAGTGGACCCGATGCTGAAAAATGGCATGCTGCCTTAAATGTTATTCATCTGGGAGAAATGCCACCAGAAAAAAAACCACAACTCAAAAACCACGAACGGCGAACACTGGTAGATTGGTTGACCACCAATCTAGATCAAGCCGCAGCAGCCAAACGAAATGACAACAAGGGCGTGATGCGCAGGCTCACCAAAATGCAGTATACCAACACCTTGAGAGAATTGTTGGGGTTGACAGTCAACTTTGGCGATGTACTCCCCGACGATGGAAAATCGAAAATGGGATACAGCAACAACGGAAACATCCTCCAAACCTCGGCATTACACATCGACTACTACAAAAACATCGCCAGAGAGGCACTGGACAAAGCCATTGTTTTCGGAGAAAAACCTCCCTCCAAACGGTACAAGGTCACACTGGGTAAAAATAAAGGAGATGGTATCACAGGAGCAGAATTTAGAGGCTATCAGACAGCTCCGATTGACAACCAAAACATCATGGTCGAAATTTTGGACGGTCAAGGAAATCCGATTAAGACTCCATCTACTCCGGTATCCCAATCGATCGACCTACTCAAAAACAAAATCGGTATTGGGATGAGAGGATCGGCCAGTAATCGCTATTTTGTAGTAGAAGAAGGCATGTTGCTCAACTCGGCCTTGCCCGCCAAAGAAGTGGCTCCCAAATCTTGGCAAGGACCTTCTCCCAACCTCAAGTTACTTATCAGAGAGGATTTTCCGAGAACAGGAGATTTTGCTTTTAGAGTTACTGCCTCCAAAGGCTACCACTCCATGACCTACGAAAGGCTTATAGATCTCAGAAACACCCAACCCGCCATCAAATCTCCAAAGACAATTTATGTATCTGCAAAGGATCTAAAAAATCACAAAGATTTTGTTTTTAAAAACAACCGCTGGCTCATGCCCAAAAATGTAGCTTCCAATGTTAGAACAGAATTCACCTATACTGTCCCCCACTCTGGCATCTACCAAATCGACCTCATTCACCCCTATGTCTCTGAAGAAATTACACCCTCCTACAACATCAACTTATTGGGTGGCAAAAAAGAAGGAAATATTGCAAAAAGACTCAACCTAGACCAAGCGTTAAAAAATAGTGACGAGATCGTTACCCCGGTCACCTTGGCCTACCTCACTGAAGGCGAACACAAAGGTACAATCGGTGGAAAGTTTTTTGTCGGATTCAGCCATCTGGTCATTAGCCCCATCCCCGAAGACGATCCCCTGCCCAAAATTCTCGAACAAGAATCCATCGAGGACAATAAGAAATATGCCGACATCAACCCATCCATACAGGTTTTTGCCGGTACACGTACCGATGATGGGATGGACTACCGAACATTTGCAAAATCAGAAGAAGTAAAAGCCCCTTTTGGAGACCTTCAGACTTTTGAGTTTACCGGCCGACTGGAAAACCTACCCATCCCACAAGAAAGCGGTGAGGTAAGCGGTGAACTGGCCAACATTCTTACGGTGGGACTATGGAACAACCATCTGGTCAAAGAAAGCAGCTTGAAAGGCCCTCCGTTACTGATAAAATCTGTAGAATTCGAAGCCCCTTACTACCCCGTTTGGCCTCCGGAAAGTCATAGCAAAATTTTCTTCGACCACCCCGACAAAGCCCCCAACGAAGCCTATGCCCAAGCAGTCATCCATCGCTTTATGGAAAGGGCCTTCAGAAGAAGCGTGGCACCGGCAGAATTGAGCCGATATATGAGTTTTTGGAACATCGTTAAAGACGAATTTGACCGATTCGAAGACAGCGTCAAAGAAGTTTTGGTCGCCGTACTCTGCTCTCCCAACTTCATCTACTTGGCCGACCCTGAAGTCCCAGAATCCCAAAAATCCGAAGACGAATTTTATTTGGCCACACAGCTTTCTTACTTTTTATGGAATGCTCCACCCGACGAAACCCTTACGGCTTTGGCTGCCAAGGGAAAATTGTACAACGACTTGCCCGATCAAATTGATCGTATGATCAAAAGCCCCAATATAGCTCAAATGGTAAACGCCTTCACCTATGAGTGGTTGCGTCTGGACCGCCACAAAACGACGGACATCAATGTTCACCAATACGAAAATTTTACGCGTTTTGTAAAAGAAGACATGTTCAATGAAACCTATGAATTTGTCAACCACATCCTGCAAAACAACCTGAGCATTTTGAATTTTATCGACTCAGACTTTGCTATGCTGAATCAGAATTTGGCCGAGTTCTATGGTATAGATGGGGTAACAGGAAATGAATTTCGCCCCGTTCCCTTGTCCGAAAATCAGCAGAGAGGCGGATTGCTTTCCCAAGGATCGTTTTTGAGCGGCCACTCCGATGGTGTACAGGCACACCCCATCAAACGCGCTGTCTGGCTTAAAGAAAAAATATTGGGAGACCATCCGCCCCCACCGCCACCCAATGTCCCTGAATTGAATCCCGAAACCCCCGGTTTTGAAAACCTTACCCTAAAAGAGCAGTTGTTCCTGCACAGAAACAAAGCTTCTTGCATGGATTGTCATAAAAAAATAGATCCCTATGGCGTGGTTTTCGAAAATTACGATGCCGTGGGCAGGCATCAACTCTCCGCCAAAAACAAGGCCATAGATTCAAAATCAACATTACCCGATGGAACAGAAGTCCAAGGTATTCAAGGGATCAAAGAATATATTTTGGAAATGAAAAAAGAAAATTTCACAAAATCTTTGGTCAAAAATCTTTTTGCCTATGCCTTGGGTCGCGATGTAGATTTTGCAGATGAAAAAGAAATTAATAATATTGTAAAAGAAGTGATGGAGGATGACTTTCGTTTCAAAACGGTTATAGAGGAAATTGTAATGAGTCCTTCCTTCTCCAAAAGAGAAAAAAAGTGGTATAACAATATTTTTGGTATATGAGCAAAAAACCGTGGCATCTAGATCGGCGTACCTTCATCAAGGGATTGGGCGTTAGCTGTATGCTCCCCTATATGGAAGGTATGGCCATGACCAGCATATCAAAATTTGCCACAGAAACCACCCCCCCCAAACGTTTGTGTTTTCTGTATTTCCCAAATGGTGTAGCCCTTCCCCCAAAAGAAAGCGAATATCACCAAAAGTGGAATTGGTTCCCCATCGGTGAAGGAACCCAATACAAACTCACCAAAACACTTTCTCCTTTAGAACCCTACCGAAGCGATCTGTCCATCATGGGAGGCCTCAGCCATCCCTACAGCCGAAATGTACTGGGTCATCTGGCTGGGGACTCATGGCTTACCGGAGGAGACCTGCGCGGCGAATACAAAAATAGTATCTCTCTGGATCAGGTAGCTGCCGAAAAACTAAGCCGCTACACCCGTTTTCCCTCGCTTACTCTCTCCACAGATGGCGGTGTAGGATACAAGTCCAGAACATCAACCCTTTCTTTCAATGCCTCGGGAAAAGCCATTCCCTCAGAACACCGACAACGCGAAATCTTTGAACGTTACTTCTCGCCAGACGGCGGGGCACCCACCCACGAAAGACGAAAAAGCATACAACAGGGTAAAAAAATCGTTGACCTCATACTGGAGGACAGCAAAAGCCTTCAAAGAAGACTCGGTTCCAACGACAAAGCCAAGTTGGACGAGTACCTAACCTCCCTCAACCAAGTCGAAAAACAACTGGACAGAAATGAAAAATGGTTGGATGTCCCCATGGAAAAATTCGACGAAAGCCTCATTAACCTCGATGTTGATCCAACCACCGCTCCAAAAGATTATGTCCGTTCCATGCTCGACCTGATGGTTCTCGGCTTTCAAACCGATGCCACCCGGGTCATCTCCTATATGATGGCCAGAGAAGACGGCATGGGGTTTGGCGACAACTTCCCCAAAATAGCCCTCGGGCTTAAAGGTCATCATACCATTTCTCACGACAACAGCACCGGACACTGGGAAGATTGGGGACGACTCGACCATTGGTACGCCAAACATTTTGCTTATTTCATCGACAAGATGAAAAACACCACAGACATTCACGGTTCCCTGCTCGACAACACCCTAATCCTCTATGGTAGTGCCTGTAGCACCACACACAACGCCAGAAATTGCCCACTTATTCTCGCCGGGGGATCCAAAATGGGTGTCAATCACGGTGCCTATACCCAGTTTGAGGAAAAAGAAGAACGACTGTCCAACCTCTACCTCAGCATGCTCAATAGATTGGACATTGAAACAGAAAGTTTTTCCGACAGTACCGGAAAACTCAATACCACCATTCTTTAACAATTGCTCAGTTTTTGTCAAAAAATGAATCCTAGGTTAATTAGGGGATTTCCGATTTGGCCAAAACACCAACTCTGTTTTTTCCATTGAGCCGCATAAAATCCAAGAAAAACTCATGAAAGCAATACCCCTTTTTTCCAATCCTATTTTGGAATAGAGACAGACTTAAACAGTAGAAGTCAGAATGAATTTTTGGAAAATAGTAATAACAAAATCCGTAAAGATTAGTAATTTTATGATTTTAAATTTTTCAACTAAAACCAGTTAAACGAAGCATTTAGAGCCAATGAAAACCAATTATTTCAAAAGAAACAATCCCATACTTCACGGCAGCGAAATTACCCATGCAAAAAACCCAACTGGTATTCTGTTCAACATCATTTCGAGAGTCTTGAGGTACAATTTGATCAAAAGAAAAAGAAATTTCTGCAACTGATCTCCAGACGCAAAGCAAATGAAACCCATAAAAAAAAAGCTGCCTCAGGGCAGCTTTTTTTATGGATAACTTAAACCTAGTATGCTTCGGTTATCGGGGTTTTTAAGAGCCAATGACGAGATTTGAACTCGTAACCTCCTTACCAAGTAAAATATAATATAATAAAATCAGCACTTTAAGAGTAAAAAGTAAACTTAAAGTAAACTTATTCTTTACTTGAAAGTTTCATTGATTTATTTTGTCAATCGTCCTATAAGAATATACTATAATAAGTTATTGATTTTTAATAATATATATTGTAAAATTTGTACTAAGATTGATTAGTTTTTGTTTTTAGGAGACGGGGATGAAGTAATGTAGTTGAATATGTAGAAGGCACTTCATTATCGATTCCCCTTTTCTTTTCCACTACCACTTAAAAAATCTTGATTTTAGATATTTATTTTTTAAACCTTTTTTAAAAAAACTACTCTATAGATAGTTGATAATAATTTTAGTAGAGGAGGGATGAAATAATGTTCTAAATTATAGATTCCCTCATTTTTTATCCACTACCACTTAAAAAATCTTTTAAAAGCAGGATACAAATCCAGATGTGACTCACAAATATACTTAGGTATTACCTATCGTTCAGTAGTATTAGTAATACAGCCCTTAAAGCCATAATTATATTCAGACATCTTGGTAAATTATCTTCACCCACGTATGTGCGGGGGGCAACTGCATCTTCCAAGAGTTTGATAATTAATTTGGCACTACTCAATAAACAGAGGTAAATCTTCATCTTTTACCTTATCTGTATAGACAGATTTTAGTCTTGGTAGTATGTACTGTGAAGTTATTTGAAGTAGTTTAAGCTTTTGGTCTATTGTCATCTCTGTAATATCCAAAGTATCTACAACACCTTCTACTAATGTTTGTAGTTTCTCTTTTACTTCTGAGGTTAGTTTGTTAGGTACTCCTGCTATTCTTCCCATAAGTGTAGGTTA
>CAZGUB010000058.1:0-8002 GCA_964528935.1 uncultured Flavobacteriaceae bacterium
CGTTCTAATACGCAGTTAAGGCGACCGAAAGGCCGTCTTTTTTTAGTTTATGCGCGTAGTCTGAAATTTTTGCCGGATTGATCTCCTGCTGCTCATCCATGGGTGTGAAAGGAGCAGCGATGATTCCTTCTATTGGTTCGATGGACATTTACTGGTTTTTAACCGTCCAATATAGCCAATTAAAATAGAGTTTGCCCTTTCCTTTGGGGATTTTAAAAATTAAATTCTACTCAACGTAATAAAAGCGTTTTAAGATGGGCTGAGAGTCCTATGGGGTCGTCGGTATTGATGTAATCTACGCCTAGGGTAGCAAACAATTTCCATGAGGCCGGTGTATCCGGGATCCCCCAAAACCGGAATGGGCGTCCCATGCTGTTGGCTTTATGAACTATTTTTTCCACAATTTTCCGATCTTTTTCATCCATTTCTCCCCTTCCGTTCCAAGAAGCATATTTTTTAAAGTTTAGACTGATCAAAGCCACTTTTTCCCAATGGCCGGTCTCTGGTATTTTTTCTAGGTTTTGATGGTCGAAATAAATGAAATCGGGATAATCACTATAAGCATTGGTAGGAGGTCGATTGCCAGAGATGACTATTTTTAGTTTATCATGTTGTGTGATCTCTGGATATTTTTCGAACAATGCAACCAAGTGTTTGAGGGTGCTTTCTGCATCGGATTTGATGTCGATCAATAACTGCAAGGGTCGATCCTCGCCCAATTTCAGCAAGATCTTTTTTTTTAGGGGTTGCAGATAGAGGTTTTCTAAGGTTCTATCCGGGATGATTTGATCCCACTGGTGGGTCACAAAAAGGCTGTCGTTTTGCAGCAATACATCTGCCTCAATAGATTCAAAACCACATGAAATCGCCTTCCAAAAAGGAATATTTTGATGATAATCGTTGTGGGAATGCATTTTGATAAAGCCATTGGATTGCCCGAGTGCCGATGGGACGGAAAACAACCAACAACATATCAAAAAAAGTTTGACATAAAGAAGTTTGGAAACGATCATTACTACAATTGATTTTTGTAAATTAAGGAACCATAAATTTAAAAAAATTAGCATCGAATTTTGACTTTAAAAACCACAGTATTTAAAATTGCGGGTTTGGGCGAGGTGCTCTGGGATATTTTTCCCGATGATCAAAAACTGGGAGGTGCTCCTGCCAATTTCGTGGCTCACGCTCAACGCCTCGGTGCCAAAGCTTACTTGATCAGTAGTGTAGGCAAGGATGCTTTGGGAAAAAAAACCACCGACTTGCTTCATCAGTCCGGCATCGACACCAGTGGGGTGCAGATGCACAGCCATTGGCCTACAGGACAGGTTCAGGTAAAGGTCAATTTCCAGGGAGATGCTTCTTATGTGATCTCAGAAAATGTAGCTTGGGATCAGCTTCCGGCAGGGGATGTACAGCTGGGCATTGCCGGCCAGCTCGATGCGATTTGTTTTGGCACCCTAGCACAGAGAAGCCCGGACTCTCATGCCTCCATTTTAAAAATACTAAACGCCACTGCCCCCCATTGTCTGAGGGTATTTGATGTCAACTTTAGAAAGAACTTTTTTAGCGAGTCCATTGTCAAACGATCCTTGCAATTGGCTCACGTGCTAAAAATGAATGAAGAAGAATTTCAGATTATCGCAGAGATGTTTTCACTTTCCAAAGATCATAAAATGGGATTACGGTTGTTGATCCAAAAATTTGATCTCCGATTGGGAGTCATTACCTTGGGTGAAAAAGGAGCGTTGATGGCCGATCGACAACAATTCAGTTACCACAAGCCCCATACCCCCATCGCAGTTAAAAGTACTGTGGGAGCGGGCGATGCGTTTACTGCGGCGACAGTGATGGGGCTGCTAGAGCATAAAAATTTGGATGAAATAAACGCCCAAGCCTCCCAATTGGCCGCACGGGTTTGTACACATATGGAGGCTGTGCCAAGCTTATAAAATTAAACCTTATGAAAGCCCATAATGGGCATTTAACATGGAAAAGACCAATACCCACCGACATGATTAAACTATGATCACCAATAACTAACATAATTTAAACAGATGAAAAATTTCACCCTTTTGATTCTTTTGCTTGTTGCCCTGATATTGGGTTGCGAAAAAATGCCCCCCTCAACTCCTCCCAATGTGATATTGATCATTACCGATGATCAGGGCTATGGCGATTTGGGATTTCACAACAACCCCAACATACATACCCCTACACTCGATGCCTTTGCCCGAGAGAGTGTTCGGCTTTCCAATTTCCATGTGTCTCCTGTTTGTGCGCCTACCCGCTCCAGCCTGATGACAGGTAGGTATTCCCTCAGAACAGGCGTTAGAGACACCTACAATGGAGGAGCTATCATGGCAACCACAGAAGTGACCTTGGCCGAAATGCTCAAGCAAGCTCGCTATACCACCGGTATTTTTGGCAAATGGCATTTGGGGGATAACTATCCTTCACGCCCCAGCGATCAGGGCTTTGACGAGTCGCTGATCCATTTGGCGGGGGGCATGGGGCAGATAGGAGATTTTACCAATTATTTCAAAAAGGAAACCAGCTATTTTGATCCCATATTGTGGCACAACAACCAGCAGCAAGAATACCAAGGCTATTGCTCCGATATTTTTACCAATGCCGCCATTGACTTTATTGAGAAAAACCACCGGCAGCCCTTTTTCTGCTATCTGTCTTTCAATGCACCCCACACTCCTTTGCAGGTTCCCGATCAGTACTATCAGCGCTACAAAGACATCGATCCCTCGCAGGGAATCGACTCTAAGCTTTTGCCGGACCTCCCCATGACTGAAATTCATAAAGAGGCCGCACGAAAAGTCTATGCCATGGTGTCCAATATCGATGATAACCTCGAAAAACTATTCCAAAAAATTGAGGCCTTGGGTATTAAAGAAAATACCATTGTCATTTTTATGACAGACAATGGCCCGCAGCAAATACGCTATGTCGGAGGAATGAAAGGACGAAAATCCAGCGTTTACAGAGGGGGGATTCGCGTTCCATTTTTTATGCGCTACCCCGCCATGTTGGAGGGCAATCGATCGATAGATCAGATGGCAGCCCATATCGATTTGCTTCCTACCCTTTCCCAATTGTGTGGGGTAACCCTGCCCCAAGACAGAATCATCGATGGGAGGAGTTTTGTCCCTGCTCTAGCAGGCAAAATCCTGCCCCAGCGGAGTTTTTTCTCCTATTGGACCCGAAAGTTTCCCGAACTATACAATAACGTCGCCTTGCAAAGAGGGGAATATAAATTGGTTGGGAAAACCGATTTTGATGCCTCCATTGAGCATTTTGAATTGTACAATGTGCTTAGAGATCCTTATGAAAAAAACAATGTCCTCACTGAAAATGTTGATCTGGCCCGAGCCCTAAAATCGGAGATGGATGGTTTTATCGCCACATTGAGTACTGCTCCCAATTTGTTGCATCCCCCCAGAATTTCGGTGGGAACTCCTCACGAAAATCCGGTATATCTGAATCGCAATGATGCCGGAGGTCAAAGGGGTGTATGGAATCAAGAAGAGGTGTATTCCTTTTGGAAAGTTGCCCTGCAAGCGGGAGTTTATCGTTTAAAATTCAAATTTTTAAACCCCCTTCCAGGTGGGGGTGATATGTTTTTGGAATTGGAACAAAGCATTCGCAAGAAATCCAATGTTCAAAACGAGACCGATTTGCTGATTTGGGAAGCTGTTTCACTGCCCGAAGGCGACTTTGATTTTACCCCTTTTTATAAAAAAGGGGGCAAGAGCTATTTCCCGCTTTGGGTAGCGATAGAAAAGCCATAGAGAAAGAATTATCCTACGAAGTTTTGATGTTTCGATACAAGAACAATGACGATTTTGGAACCCCATAGTTCGTCCTTTACTGTCTGTACATTTTGGCTCATTGACAGGCTTTACAAAATAGGCGAGAAAGAAAAATCCAAAGCTTTATTTGATCAACTTCTCTCTTATAGCAATCTTTTGGGCTTGTTCAGCGAAGACTTTGATTTTAAATCAAAACGTTTGTTGGGCGATTTTCCACAGGCCAACTCACATTTGGTCTTTATCGATACGGGCATTAATTTTGGTGCCTAAATAACTTAATTTAGATGTTAAAGAGAAAAATTTTTAAATTTGAATTAATCGTCTAATTAATTTTCCCATTTCGAAACTAAAAATAACCAAGCCCCCATATCCCTCCAATCCATTTTTTATGTCTCCCATACCCCATTTCACCCTTTTTTACAAAACAATAAATTGTTTTTATTCGAGTTATAGCATAAAACCGGTTTTAAAATGAAAAAGCATTTAATAGTAACCATCGCCCTAACCTTTTTTTATTCAGCCTTAGTAACCGCTCAAAATGCCGAACAACGATGGCATTTGGGGCTGAGTTTTAATGTAGTAGATATTTATCCTACAGGTACCGATGCCGATGATCCCCTTGGGCCTCAAGGTAAGCTTTTTGAAGACCCTTTCAATGTTTCCGATCACTGGAGCTTTGGCGGGCCTACAATTTCCTTGAGTCGGTCTCTCATAAAAGGATTTTCAATAGGGGCGAGGGCTTCCTTAAATGTTGTAAAAAAAATTGAAGGGGTTGCCAACCCCAATTACCCTTATTTTGCTGCCAGTGGTTTTTTGAAGCAAACTTTCTTCTCCAGTAAAAATTTCAAACCCTTTATTACCGTGGGTTATGGTATTTCCGATATTGATTATGGCAACACCCGAAAACTGGAGCTGCTGTCCAAAAACACCTCCAGAAACTTCAATGGAGGTCTTGGTTTTGACATCCAATTGTCCGATTTAATCGGTCTATCCCTAGAATCTACCTTTCTTTCCCCTACAGAAAATTTTGGGGTAAAACACTTCCGGCATCAATTGGGCTTGTATTATGCTTTTGGTAGCAAGGACAGCGACAAAGATGGCATACCAGACAAAAATGACAGCTGTCCCGAAGAACCCGGTTTGAAAGAATTCAACGGTTGTCCCGATACCGATGGAGATAAAATTCCAGACAACAAAGACAATTGTCCAGAAGAATTTGGCAGCGAGATCATGAACGGATGTCCTGATTCGGACCAAGATGGAGTGGCAGATGCCGAAGATCAGTGTCCACAGGAAAAAGGTTTGATAGCATTGGGTGGTTGTCCCGACCGTGATGAAGACGGTATTGCCGACAAAGACGATGAATGTCCACAGGAAAAAGGGGTGGAAGAAAACAAAGGTTGTCCTTGGCCCGACAGCGATGAAGATGGTATTACCGACAACATCGATTCTTGTCCAGATGAAGCGGGACCCGAGGAAAACAACGGTTGCCCTGAAATTGCAACAGAGATCATGAAAACGATCAATGAAATTGCCACACAAGTAAACTTTATGGCTGGCTCGGATAGAATTCAAGGAAGAGTAGTAATCCAAGCTTTGGAAGACATCAAGACCCTGTTGAATGAAAACCCCGATGGCAATCTGATCATTGAAGGTCATACTTCGAGCGATGGTGGGGCGGAAGACAACCTCATCCTCTCACAAAAAAGAGCAGATGCTGTCAAAGCCTATTTGATCAATAAGGGCATAAACCCCAACCGATTGAAAACGGAAGGCTATGGAGAGGAAAGACCCATAGGCGATAATAATACCCGAGAGGGTACGGCCATCAACAGAAGGGTACAGTTTAAATTAGATTTCTAAGTGTAGTAGAAGATTTTTTTCTTCTTTAGAAAGTGTTTTTTAATCCCAAAATGGTTTGTTGGGGATTTTTGGAAGAGAATACAAAACTCCCCGCCACCAATACATTGGCACCCGATTTCATCAGTATGTTGGCATTTTGATCCGTTACACCACCATCAATTTCGATCAGTGTATCGGCATTTGCTTGGTCAATGATGCCCCTAAGCTCACGTATTTTTTCGTAAGTGCTCTCGATAAAACTTTGTCCACCAAAACCTGGATTGACGCTCATCAGGCATACCAAATCTATGTCTTTAATCATGTTCTTCAGGAGTGAAACGGGAGTATGTGGGTTCAAGGCTACTCCGGCCTTCATTCCTTTGTCTTTTATCGATTGTAGGGTTCTGTGCAGATGATTGGTCGCTTCGTAATGTACGGTCAAAATGTTGCTCCCCAGAGCTGCAAAGATATCGATATAACGGTCGGGATCTACAATCATCAGATGAACATCCAAGGGCTTTTGGGCGTGAGAGGCGATGGATTTGATCACGGGCATCCCAAAAGAAATATTGGGGACAAAAACACCATCCATTACATCGATGTGAAACCAATCGGCCTCACTGGCATTGACCATCTTGCAGTCTCTTTCAAGATTTCCAAAATCTGCTGCTAAAAGTGAGGGGGCAACAATGGTTCCCATTTGTAATCGATGGTTTATCCCAAGTACGTTTTCAAAATCTTGCTTCTGGAGGTGTGTTTGAGCCTTCGTATAGCTTTTTCCTTGATTTGTCTTACCCGCTCACGGGTCAGATCAAAAGTTTCTCCAATTTCTTCCAAGGTCATCGCATGCTGATTACCCAAACCGAAGTACAACCGAACCACATCGGCCTCACGAGGGGTAAGGGTCTCCAAGGCTCTTTCAATTTCAGTTCTCAGGGATTCGTGTAGGAGGGTTTTGTCCGGGTTGGGCGATTCCCCGCTGTTGAGGACATCGTATAGGTTGGAATCTTCGCCTTCTACCAAGGGGGCATCCATGGAAACGTGACGGCCGGAATTTTTAAGGGATTCTTTCACATCGTTGATGGTCATGTCCAATTCCTTGGCAATTTCTTCGGCAGAAGGAGCCCGCTCATGCGCCTGCTCCAAAAAGGCATAGGTTTTGTTGATTTTGTTGATGGAGCCGATTTTGTTTAGTGGAAGTCTTACAATCCTCGACTGCTCTGCCAAGGCTTGCAAAATGGACTGTCTGATCCACCATACGGCATAAGAAATAAATTTAAATCCGCGGGTTTCGTCAAAACGCTGGGCGGCTTTGATCAAGCCCAGGTTGCCCTCATTGATCAGATCGGGGAGGGTCAAACCTTGGTTTTGATATTGCTTGGCTACTGAGACAACAAAACGGAGGTTGGCTTTGGTCAATTTTTCCAAGGCAATTTGGTCTCCTGCCTTTATTCTTTGTGCCAACTCCACCTCTTCTTCTGCGGTGATCAAATCTACCTTACCAATTTCTTGAAGGTATTTGTCCAATGAGGCGGTTTCTCGATTGGTTACCTGTTTTGTGATTTTTAGTTGTCTCATTAATAAATTTTAGTTTCTATAATATTATACGTTAAAAAATCAAAAATGTTACATCAGATAACTTTTTTATTCTTTATTGGGCTTTTTATTCCTTTCGGGCCGGGGTAAAAGGGCCTTTCTAGACACTTTTTGTTTTTTGGTTTTGGGATCAATACCGAAATATTTTACATCAAAAGTATCACCCAAATTGATTTCATCGGTTACTTTGTCAATTCTGTCCCATGAGATTTCAGAAATGTGAAGCAGTACTTCGTTTCCAGGGACAAACTCTACCACGGCTCCAAAATCTAATATTTTTACCACAGATACATGATAGGTTTCTCCGGGCGTGGGTTTGAAGGTGATGTTGTTGATTTTCTCAATCACCAAGTCGATGTTTTCTTGGCTCACCCCAAGAATTTCAATCACGCCAAGGTCGCCCTCTTCTTCAATTACAATGGTGGTCTCAGTTTCTTTTTGCATTTCTTGGATGACTTTACCCCCGGGACCGATTACCGCACCAATAAATTCGTTGGGAATGGTCATGGTCACCATCTTGGGAGCATGAGGCTTCACCGACTCATTGGGTTGGTCGATCGTTGCTACGATTTTATCCAAAATATGCAATCGTCCATCTCTTGCCTGCTTGAGGGCTTTGATTAGGATTTCGTAGGACAACCCTTTGATTTTGATGTCCATTTGGCATGCGGTGATGCCCTCACGGGTTCCGGTCACTGTGAAGTCCATGTCTCCCAGGTGATCTTCATCTCCTAGGATATCAC
>CAZGUB010000059.1:0-7957 GCA_964528935.1 uncultured Flavobacteriaceae bacterium
AAAATGCCTTCCCCTCGTCTCGACGTCTGTTCCAAATGTCCGATACGCCGATGAGTTGGCAATTTTGCTGTTTGGCATGTTGCTGAAAGGCGGGGATGAGAGAACCTTTGGCGCGGTTTGAAAAACCAACAATCCCGATATTGATACGATCATTGGAACCAATAATCCGTCTGTAGCTTTGAGCACTCATAGCAGTACTGGCAGCACTCACTCCACTGATTCCTGCAATTACTCCAGCAGAAACCAAAGAGGTGTCTTTTAAAAATTTCCTTCTGTTTAAATCCATTATATAATTATTTTAAGTTATTCTAAAAGTTTTTGTGTACGTGCACGACAAGGGGCTGTAGTCAAAAATAAAATTTTTTTTGAATATTGACTGCTGTTTTGCAGTTTTCTTAGAAAAATCAGCTGAATTACACTTATTTTACTTGCCTGTGGGTTTTGTTTAGCTGATTGAGGCTGTGGTTGAGCACCCGAATCACATATTTGTTGGGGTCTGTTTTAAGGAGTGATTCGGCTTGTGATTCTAAGTTTTTTACCGCCGGCTGGAAATCATCGAGAACCAAGGCCGTTTGCAAACGAATCCACTCGTTTTCGGCTTTTAAACATTGCGCCAGTAGGTTGATGATTTTGGCCGAAGACTTTTGGTGTTTCAAAAGGGCTCTTGCAGCGCTTATGGCCACGGTTTGGACAGAGTCTTCGAGGGTTTCTCTCAGTCGCTCCAAGGCGTTTTTTTCTAATGGCAAATCTAGATTGTATAAACCCTGACCGGCCCAATACCTTACGGCCTCATTGGGGTGGGTTAATCCATCGAACAGGATTTTTTCGTCTTGGGTAGAGGACATGAGCAAAAGTTCATCGTAAAAAAACTCTTGTTGGCGCATGATTTGATAGATGGGTTGATCGTTTTTTTCTTCCCACGTCCTAACAATAGATTCCGGAATCAAACCTACATCCAAAATGTCTTTCATCCAGCGATCGTGAACGGATCGCAACTCCAAAAGTTCTGTACTGTATTTCGGATTTTGAGCGAGATCAACAAATTCGTTTGGGTCGTTGGTCAAATCGAATAGAGATTCTGTGGGTTTTTGGGAGGCGACCATTTGAAGTCCTTCGGGCTTATGGGTGCCTTCTTTTTGTGCTTTTCTGATTTCGGTCATCATGCGTCCACCTTCTGGGGTGTTCATAAACTGAATAAAGGATTTTTTGGGCTCGTAATACCGCAGGTATTTGAATTTTTTAGTTCTGACACCTCTTTGGATGTCATAGCGTTCGTCCATTCTTCCACGGGCCACAAAAACGTGTTCTTTTTCTGGTTTTAAATTTGTGCCGAGAAAGGCTTGTCCCTGCATGTGGGAGGGCACTGCTTTTCCGGCCAAATGAATCGCAGTAGGACCCAAATCTACAAAGCTGATCAATTGATCGATTTCGCTTCCGGGAATTCCGGGATATAAGGAAGCGTAGGCTTCGGGAATGTAAACGATAAAAGGGACTTTTACACCGGTGTCGAAAAGCCATCTTTTGTGCCGAGGAAGTCCGGTGCCGTGATCGGAATAGAAAAAAATAATAGTGTTTTCACTTTCTCCTTCATTTTCTAGCTCTTGGATCAGTTCATGGACTTTGCGATCCATGGTAGCGATGTTGTCGTAATGTCTGGCCAGTAATTCCCGTGTCTGGGGCGTGTCGGGATAATAGGGGGGAACCACTATTTTGCCGGGATCGGTTCTGAGCTCTTCGGGGAGGTTTTGGGTAAGCCGATCGTGTTTTTCTTTATCGTTAATGCAGCTTTCGTGGGTCATGGTCAGGTTGAAAATAGAAAAGAAAGGGGTGTCTTTGTCAGGTCTGTTTTTCCAATGGGCTGTGTTGCTGGACTCGTCCCAGATCGTTCTTTTTAGGTCGAAATTGTAATCCTCTTTACTGTTATTGGTGCAGTAGTAACCGGCTGTTCGGAGTATTTCAGGGTAAAGCTTGAGTTGATCGGGAATTCGCCCGGGGCTTTTCATATTTTTGGCAAAGGATCTCATGTGGAGCGTCCCCAAGGAGGAGGGATACATGCCGGTGATGATGGCGTTTCTTGCCGGGGCACAAACCGGAGCGTTGGCAATGGCATGGGTGTATTTAAACCCTTTGGCGGCCAGCGCATCGAGGGCGGGGGTGTGGGCGATGGGATCGCCATAACAACCCAAGTTTGGACTGATGTCTTCGACAGTGATCCATAAAATATTGGGGGGGATGGGTTGATCTTCTTTTGGAAAAAATGAGCAGGACAAAAGTCCTGAGAAAAAAGTTACAATAAGGTAAATTCTCGGTAACATTTTTTTAGACTTAATTCTCAAATTGGCCGGCCCACTGTTGATAGAGTGTTTTCAGTTGGGCTGCTTTTTCTTTTTCGGTTTCAATTAGATTTTTTTCTTCGACGGGGTCTGTTTCCAAATGGTACAATTCCCAAACCTCTTTATGGGCAACCAGCTTCCACTGCCCATCTCTCACGGCTTTCCCATCTCTCCATTGCCAAAACAACGCATCTTCTCGGGTTGAGGAAGGGGGACCTATCAATTCGGATAAAAAACTTCTTCCGGGTGTGGGCAGGATATCTTCATCATTGAAAGTTTCGGGATAGTCCGTTTCGGTAATTTCCAAAAAAGTAGGGAGAAAATCGATAAAGTGAACCGGCTTATGGGAAATGGTATTTTTGTTGTTAATTCGTTCAGGCCAATAGGCAATCAAAGGGGTTTTGATGCCACCTTCATGACTCCAATTTTTGTACTCTCGGTAGGGGGTGTTGGCCACGTTGGCCCAGTTTTTTCCCAGTGACTTCCAATTGGTCATTTCGCCTATGGCTCCTGTACCTCCAGGGATATTAACCACTTCGGCTGAACCACCGTTATCTGAGGTAAATAAAATGAGGGTATTGTCGAGTTTTCCCTGTTCCTTTAAAAGGGCCAATATTCTGCCAATGTTTTGATCCAAACGGTCAATCATGGCCGCATAAACAGCCATGGTGTTGCTTTCTTCTATTTTTTCCTCTGGGGTGAGGGTGTCCCAATCGGGATGTGTTGCTTCAGAAAGGAGAGTGTTTGCGGGAAGGAGACCGAGTTTTTGTTGTCTTTCGAATCTTTCTTCTCTGATTTTTTCGTAGCCCTCTCGGTAGCGGTCTTTGTATTTCTCTATGTCTTGGGGCCATGCCATCAGAGGGTCATGGGGAGCGGTGTAAGACAAGTATAGGAAAAAAGGGTGATCGTCATTGCCGATCGCATCCATCCATTGGAGTGCATAGTCGGTGAAAACATCAGTGGTGTAGAAGTTTTTATCTTTGGGAGTATAGGGGTTGAAGACTTCACCTTCAATGACCCAATTTCTGTAGGTTACAGGATTGTTTTTAAGACCTTTCTGTGCAGGTTGTCCTTCTCCCTCTCGCCTCAGGCCGGGGTTGAAATGATTGGCAGCTCCGTCGAGCAGTCCACTGTAGTGGTCAAATCCACGATCAGTAGGGTTTTCTGTGCTGTGGTGTTTTCCGGACCAAAGGGTGGTGTATCCTGCCGATTGAAACATTTCGCCCAAGGTGATGGCATTGTGCATTGGTTGTTTAAAATTTTTGTGGTAACCGGTTTGTTGCGAATACAAACCTGTAAGGATACAGGCTCGGGAGGGAAAACACTTGGAAGTATTGTAGGCACTGGTAAATCGTACGCCCTGGTGGGCCATCCGGTCGATATTGGGGGTGTTGATTTCACTGCCATAGGCTCCCAAATCAGAAAAGCCCATGTCATCAACGAGAATCAGGATGACATTGGGCAGATTTTTCTGATTTGTGGGTTCTACACAACCTGCAAGGCCGGCAAGTAGTAGTAGCAGCAAAAAACTTCTACAATTCACGAATTTTTACATTTTTGAATTTGATGTCTCCGGGGCTGTGATCTTGGAGCAAAATTTTTCCCATTTCGCCCACACCAAAACCTTTGTGATTGTTGTATTTGCTTTTCTTGATTAGGTTTTTCATGGACTGCGAAAAGCGATCGTACTCAACAACTTTGATGTAGTTCAACCAATGTTCAACATGGCCTCCTTTGACGATGATTCTGGCTCGGTTCCACTGTCCGGGGCCTTTGGATCGAAAGCGGTTGTCGTTACTGTTTTTAGAAGATAAATTTTCTGCCGTAATCAGGTCGTATAGGGAGCCTATGGTTCTGTTGCCATCTACACCTTGTGTCGCATCGGGATGATTTTTATGCAGTACTTGATATTCGAATCCTATATTTCGACCATCTCCTTCAGTCAATGCATCTACAAAATATTTGATACCGCTGTTGCCTCCCTCGCTGAGCATGAAATCTACTTCGAGTTCGAAATCACTGAATTGGTCTTCGGTTACGATGTCTCCGGAGTTTTTGCTGTTATTTTCTTTGTGGTTTAGGAAATGAATGGTTCCGTTTTCAAGCGAAATACCTTGATTGGGGAAGCTGTCCATTCTCGCTCCTCTCCATCCATCGCTGGTTTTTCCGTCCCACAGTAACCTCCAGCCTTTTCTGAGTTCCTCTTGGGTCAGTGTATTGTCCAAGTAGCTGATGAGCTTGGCGTTAGGCTGGCTGGGGCTTTTGTGTTGGTCTAGGTTTTGGGTGAGGATTCTTATGTTTTTCCATTGTATGGTTTTTCCTTCTTGGGATTGGTCTCTGATGGAGTGTACCTGTAACGCAATAAAACCGTTGGCGGTCATATCGTCTACCAAGTTGGCGCATTGAATACCGTTGATAAAGGTTTTGATGGAGGAACCAATGGCCTCGATTCTTACTTTATTCCATTGGCTGTTTTGGAAGGCAGCACTCCCTTTGTCGTTAATCGTAAGAGGATAAAGCCATCCCCTGCGGCCTTCGTCGTAAATACCTCCGGTCCAAGCCCTGATGCTGGTATCCAGTTCAGATTGATAGCCGTGTACCCTTCCGTCTTGGTAAGTTTTGAAAGAGTTGGATCGAAACTGAATTCCGGAATTGAGGCCCGGAGCGACCATGACTTCCAATTCTAGTATGAAATCCCCGTATTTTTCTTGGGTACAAAGAAAGGTGTTGGGAGTGCCTGTTTTGGAGGTTCCCACAATGGCCCCATCGGAGACGTGATACTCGGCATCACCATTTTTTTTCTCCCAGCCAGAAAAATCTTTACCATTGAAAAGGGGTTTCCAGTCCTGAGCGTTTGCATTTTGAAAAATCATTAGCGTAATTGCTACTATGAGCAATTGGCTAAAAAAGTTTAATTTGGTTTTCATATTTTAGAAAATTATTATTTAAAATGTGTGTGCGTACACGCAAATGTAATGAAAAATACTTTTGATCAATCGACTTTACAGCGACCCATGAATATTAAAATTTATCTCCTTTTGTTGTTGGCTTTTACCGCCTGTACTTTACCCTCCGCAGAGAAAAACTCCAGTCCACCCAACATTGTTTTTATGATGTCTGACGATCACACCTCACAGGCGTGGGGGATTTATGGAGGGGTTTTAGAACAATATGCCAAAAATGAAAACATCAAAAGATTGTCCCAAAGCGGGGTAGTTTTGGACAATGCTTTTTGTACCAACTCCATATGTGTGCCCAGTCGTGCTTCAATTTTGACGGGACAGTACAGTCACCGCAACGGAGTGTACACCCTGAGCGATGGATTGGATTCCGAGCGACAAAATGTTGCAAAAATCCTTCAAAAGTCGGGCTATCAAACCGCCTTGATTGGAAAATGGCATTTAAAAAACAAACCTTCCGGTTTTGATTATTTCAACGTGCTGCCGGGGCAGGGAAGGTACCACAATCCGGTTCTTAAAGACTCCCAAAACTGGGAGGACGGCCAAAAAGGAGGGAAAGTCTACCCGGGTTTTTCGGCCGATGTGATTATGGAGGAATCTTTGAAATGGCTTGAGGGCAGAGATCCCCACAAGCCGTTTATAATCATGACCCATTTCAAAGCGACCCATGAGCCTTTTGACTATCCCGACCGATACAAAGAGCTGTTCAAAAACGATACTTTTCCAGAGCCGGTCTCCTTATTGGAATTTAACCCGGCACAATCGGATCGTAAATTCGAAGGCCAAATTTTGGAGATTTTAGCCGAGCGATGGAGAAAAGCCAGCAATAATAACAATAGTGTTTATCCCGATCTGCCCTTTGACACCAGCGATATGGATTCCGTTCAAATCAGGAAAAAGACCTATCAAAAATTGGTAAGAGATTTTTTGAGATCTGCCGCAGCCATAGACGACAATATCGGGAAAATGCTAGATTATTTGGATGAAAAGGGATTGTCCGAAAATACCGTTGTGATCTACACCGCCGATCAAGGGTATTTCTTGGGCGAACACGGTATGTTTGACAAAAGAATGTTCCTGGAGGAATCTGCCCGAATGCCTTTTGTTATTCGTTATCCCCCAGAAGTTCCTTCCGGCGATAGGCTTAATGATCTGGTGTTAAATATCGATTTTCCCGCACTGATTTTGGATTATGCCGGGATAAACGCTCCAGAGTCGTTTCAAGGAAAAAGTTTTAGAAAAAATTTGACCGGTCATGCGCCCCCCCAATGGCGCAAAAGCATGTACTACCGCTATTATGCCCATGCGCTCAATCGCCCTGCCCATCTGGGGATACGAACCGATCAATACAAATTGATTTTCTACTACGGACTGTCTCTGGGCATGAATGGCACCTATACGGAAGAAGCATTTCCCCCCGCTTGGGCCTTCTATGATTTGCAAGAAGATCCGAAGGAATTACAAAATCAATACGATAATCCAAAATTTCAATATATCATCAAGACATTAAAATCCGAATTGATTGGGCTTAGGAATCAATATGGCGACCAAGAGACAGATGGAGAGGACATGAAAAGAGTTTTGGAAGAATATTGGGACTAAATCTCTCATCCAGATGGCTTTGTTTTGTTAGTTTTTTATTAAAAAATGAATATCCCATTGTAACAGTAATATCCATCATTTCTCACAAAAAACACCCTCTAAAATCTCCAAAAATTAATTTTTTTAACATTTTTTTTGAATTTATAAAAAAAATAATTTAAATTAATGTCCAAATTGTATGGAGTATAAGCTTTAATTTAATCTCAAAGCCCTTAACTCAGTACGTTTTTATAGGAATTTAAACAATTTATTAACTAAATTTATTATCAATGATTCACTTCAAAAGTTTATTGAACCAAAATCTGCTTTTGAATCACTTCAAAAGAAGTTTTTTATTGGTTTTGGTTTTTGTAAGTTCTAATCTAATGGCCCAACAGACCATTAGTGGTTCTGTTTCAGATACCGAAGGACCCCTTCCCGGGGCAACGGTAATCGTTCAAGGCACCAACAATGGGGTTACCACCGATTTTGATGGTAATTTTTCCATTCAGGCCAATGCCGGAGATGTCTTGGAACTATCCTATGTAGGATTCCAAACCCAAAGGATCACCGTTTCGGCCAATCAAGCGGCCATTGCGGTGACACTCGAAGCCGACAATGAGCTCGAAGAGGTCGTGGTCACCGGTTATGGAACCCAGAAAAAAGTAAACCTAACAGGATCGGTAGCGGCAGTTTCCGGTGAGGTGTTGGAAGATCGTCCCATTGTCAACATTGGGGAAGGTCTTCAAGGGGTAATTCCCAACCTGAACATCGACATCAGAAACGGTGACCCGACCACTTCCCCCGAGTTCAACATTCGTGGATTCGAGTCCATCAACGGTGGTTCTCCTCTTATCCTTGTAGATGGGGTACCCATGGATTTAGGAAGTGTAAACCCCAACGACATTGCCAGTGTGAGTGTATTGAAAGACGCCTCCTCTGCGGCAGTCTATGGAGCACGAGCGGCTTTTGGGGTGATTCTGATCGAAACCAAAAAGGGAAAAGCCGGAAAAGCAACCGTAAGTTTTACCTCAGAATTTGCTTGGGGTAAACCCATTATGTTCCTCGATCCCATCGACGATC
>CAZGUB010000060.1:0-7885 GCA_964528935.1 uncultured Flavobacteriaceae bacterium
TAATCATGCCTTGTAGTTTGGGCATCAGTGCACCGCCTACTATGGCCATGACCACACCAGCGGCTCCAATTTTTGCTTCCTTTTCGTCCAGGTCTTCCAAAGCAATACCATAGATGGTGGGAAACATCAAAGACATAAAAAAGGAAATACCAACCAAAGCATATAGTCCTATAATTCCCTCAATAAAAACGGTTCCCAATACACATATTCCAGCCATTACAGCAAATTGATACAGCAGTATTCCCGAGTTGACAAATCGCAAAAGGTAGGTGCCTATTGCACGTCCCAAAAGGAAAACGATAAAACAGACAAATTGATAGTTGGCGGCCTTTTCACTGGAAATTCCGATGGCTTCGGCATATTGGTAAATGTAGGTCCAACACATGATCTGTGCCCCTACATAGAGCACTTGTGACCAAACGCCATTTCGATAATTGGCGTTTTGGAAGAGGCTCGCAAAAGTAGCACTCAAGGTAGCCATGTCGCCTTCGTCTTTGGCCTGTGGCATTTTGGAAACGGCGATTAATACAAAAACGGCCATCACCACCAGACCCAAAATGACGTATGGATCGCGAATTACCATCAGGTCGGAAGTTCGAATCAATACTTTTTTGGCGGCATCCAGCGTACTAAAATCTGCAATATTATCTGATTGTAACTTTTTGAGGACAAATTGTTGCGCTACCAAAAGTCCCAAAATCAGTCCCAAAGGATTGAATGCTTGTGCAAGATTCAGGCGTTGTGTGGCAGTAGATTTGTCTCCCATGGCTAAAATATAGGGATTCGCAGTGGTTTCCAAAAAGGCCAGCCCAAAGGTCAAAATATACAAGCCCAAGCAGAAAAACCAAAATTGTTCAGTAATGGCTGCGGGATAGAATAGCAGAGCTCCGGCAGCGTAGAGTGCCAAACCTATGAGTACGCCCACTTTGTAGGAGTACTTTCGGACAAATAATGCTGCTGGCAAAGCCATGCAAAAATAGCCACCATAAAAAGCCATTTGTACCCATGCCGCTTGGGAGTTTGACAATTCCAATACTTTTTTAAATGCTTGCACCATGGGATCTGTGACAGCATTGGCAAAACCCCACAGGGCAAACAAGGAGGTAATAAGAATAAAGGGTAATAAAATGGGTTTGGAAACAACAGTGTTTTTCATCTTTTTAAGGGTTTAGAGATCTGTCCAAATGAACGTAACCACCATCCACAAAAAGCAGTTGCCCTGTGGTATGACTTGATTTTTCGGACAGTAAAAAAGCTACAGTGTTTGCAATTTCCTCGGGGGTGGTCATTCTTTTTTCCAGAGGAATTTTATTTTCTATTTGTTCTAATTTTTCTTTTGGATTAGCAAAAGTTTGGATCCATTTTTTGTAAAGTGGGGTATAACTTTCTGCGACCACTACAGCATTGACACGAACAGCATGGGGCAGCAATTCTACCGCCCACTCCCTTGTCAGGGCATTTCTGCCTCCACAAGCAGCCGCATAGGCAGAGGTGCCACCCTGTCCGGTCAGAGACACTTTGGATCCTATGTTTACGATAGCTCCTTTGTTTGTTTTGAGAAAAGACAGGCAAGATTGTGCCATCACATAGTAGTGGACAAGATTTTTATGAAGTGATTGGACAAAACTTTCGGCATCACCACTTTCGAGGCCTACTCCGTCGTTTACGCCTGCATTGTTGACCAAACCATGGAGGGTGCCAAAGGTAGCAATGGCTTTTTGAACGGCAGTCTGACATTGCTTGGGGTCGGTGAGTTCTGCCAGTGCATAATCGCATTTTCCTCTGGCTTTTTCTATTTCCTCTACGGTTTCTAAGATGCTTTTTTTATCTCGACCCACGATAAAAGGAATGGCTCCTTCGGCAGCCAAAACCGTGCTAATGGCACGACCAATTCCTTTGGAACCTCCGGTGACGACGATGACTTTGTTTTGCAGGTACAAATCCATGGCTAAAGCTTATAAAATTTTACGGCGTTTTCCCCCATGATTTTTTTCTGATCAACCGGGGAGAGGCGTTGGATGTATTCTTTTACAATTTGTAGTACATGGCCATAACTGCCTGCAAGCAGACAAACCGGCCAGTCCGAACCAAAGATCAATCGCTCCGTTCCAAAAGCTTCTGTAACCACCGAAAGATATGCGTCAAAATCCGATAAGAGCCAATGATGCCAATCTGCTTCGGTAATCATGCCTGACATTTTGCAATACACATTTTGATATGCTGCCAGTTGGCGAATGTGATCCGACCATGGTTCAATTTTTTTGTCTTTGATGAAGGGCTTGGCGATGTGATCAAGTACAAATTTTTGCTCCGGAAAAAAACGGACCATTTGGACGGCCTCCTTCAATTGGTGAGGGTAGATTAAAATGTCATAAGTCAGATCGAAATCTTTTAGTAGTCCGATACCTTTCAGAAAGGATTCTTGTAACATGAATCCGTCCCCCTCGCTTTGAACTATGTGCCTGACTCCTTTAAACAATTTGTTTTCAGAAAAATGGGCCAATCGTTCGGGCAGATTTTTGTCAAATAAATCGACCCATCCCACTACACCCTTTATAAAAGAGTGCTTCTGTGCCAAATCTAAAAGAAATTGGGTTTCGGTCTCTGATTGATCGGCTTGGACAGCTATACAGCCGTCAATTTTATTTTTTTGTAAAAGGGGTTCTAAGTCTTTAGGCAAAAAATCTCTGGCAATTTGTTGCATGGTTTCTTCTATCCATGTGTCTCTCACAGGATCGTAATGCCAAAAATGTTGATGGGAATCGATTTGCATGACGGTTACATTGTTTCTTTTCCGATGATTTTAAAAGTCCAAGCGATTTCTCCTGAAATGTTTTCGGGAATATTAATTTTTAAACCCGAATTTTTGTCATAGCTCCATAGCAAAGGCTGCTCCTGTCCCAATAAATAGATGTTGCTGTTTTTATCGGGGATAAGGTGTTGGATGACCAACTCATTGACGGGTGCTTCCAGTGCTATTGCGTAATATTGGTTTTTGTTTTTCTTCTTTGTAAATCTCAGGTTTTCTCCCTGTTTATATTTGTGGTTGAGTTTTTCGGTCGCATATATCGCCTCTCCATTGGTTTCCAGCCAATTTCCCATTTTTTCCAATCGCTCAATACTGGGCGCAGGAATGATCCCCTCGGCGGTGGGGCCAACGTTCAAAAGGTAGTTTCCTCCTTTGGCAGCAATATCCACCAAGTTGTGGATAAGCATTGCTGTGGTTTTCCAATTGTCATCGTGGATTTTGAAACCCCATGTGTCGTTCATGGTCATACAAGATTCCCAATCCATGATGGCGGTGCCTTCCAGGATTTCTTGTTCTGGGGTGCCAAAATCTCCGGCGTATCTTTGATCGTCGCGGTTCATTCCTGCCATGCCTTTTCTTCCCTTATCTACCCGGTTGTTTATAATAATGGAGGGTTTTAGGTTTCTTACAAATTGGTACAAATCCAATCCCATTTCGTGGGTATAATCATTGATCCATTCCCCGTCGAACCACAAAATATCAGGATCGTATTGAGTTATTAACTCTTTGATTTGGGGTTTGAGGTAATGTTTTACGAACAATGGAAATGCTTCATTTGGATTTTTTTGGTATTCGTATTTGGGAGCACCATTGGCCTGGGCTTGGGGGTGATGCCAGTCCATGATAGAGTGGTATAAGCCAAATTTAATCCCTTCGGCTTTGCAGGCCTCTGCTAGTGGCTTTAGGAGATCCTTGCCGTAGGGGGCAAAATCCACCGCGTCGTAATTGGATACTTTGGAATCCCAAAGAGCAAAGCCATCATGATGTTTTGATGTAATGACGACGTATTTCATGCCGGCTTTTTTCATGGTTTTTACCCAAGCAACGGGATCGTATTCTAAGGGATTGAATTGTTTGGCGTAGCTTTCATAATCTTCGATGGGGATTTGAGCCGTTCTTTGGATCCATTCCCCCACTCCTTTAATTTTTTTGCCCTTGTGAACACCTCCCGGGAGGGCATACACTCCCCAGTGGATGAACATTCCAAAACGGGCTTCGCGCCACCAAGCCATTCGGTTGTCAAAATTCTCACGAGATTCGTTGAGGTAATCGACAGGGGTATTTTTTTGGGTTTTAACCTTATTCTGACACGATCCGAGGAGTAAGAGCAGTAATATGATTATCCTTGATTTTGTTTTTTTTGTTTTCATTTGTATTGTGTTTTATTTTTGTCCAAAAGCGATTACCTTTTGTTGGGATATCCCCAAGCCTTCGATCCCCAATTCCATATGATCTCCAGGCTTGAGGTAGGTCTGGGGATCCAATCCAAGTCCCACACCAAAAGGAGTGCCGGTAGAGATGATGTCTCCGGGAAGCAGGGTCATGAATTCGCTGATGTAGCTGACCAGTTTTGGAATTCCAAAAATCAGGTCTGAGGTATTACTGTCCTGCATGGTTTTACCATTGAGTTTTAGCCAAAGGCGAAGAATGTGTGGGTCTTGGATTTCGTCTGTGGTTGCCAAAAAAGGACCCAAAGGAGCAAAGGTGTCGCAACTTTTTCCCTTGACCCACTGTCCCGACCGCTCCAGCTGGAATTCTCTTTCGCTGATGTCATTGTGGAGAACGTAACCGGCCACGTGATTCATGGCATCTTTTTCTGAAACATAGGAAGCTTTGGCTCCGATGACCACGGCCAGTTCTACTTCCCAGTCAGATTTTTTACTGTTTTTGGGAAGCACAACATCGTCATCGGGACCGATGATGGCCGAACTGGCCTTGAAGAAAAGCACAGGTTCTGTAGGAACTTCCATGCCGCTCTCTTGAGCATGCTTGGCATAGTTCAACCCTACACAAACGATTTTTGAGGGGCGGACAATGGGAGCGCCCAAACGAATATTGTTTGCTACAACCGGGCATTTTTCTTTGTGATCGGAAAGCCATTTTTGCAGTCTTTCCGGACCTTTTGAGCCAAAAAATGATTCGCCAAAATCTTCTCCAAAGGAAGAGACGTCTATTTTCTGTCCGTTGGAGAGCTGCACTCCTGGTTTTTCGTTTTCGGGTGTTCCAAATCTAATTAGTTTCATCGGTTTAAAATTATGTAAGTTGTTGGTAATGATAGTTTAATCATGTCGGTGGGTATTGGTCTTTACCGTGTTAAATGCCCATTATGGACTTTCATAATATGAGTTTAATTTCCGTTGAGTTTTATAAATCCACCATCGATAGGAAAGTCGGTGCCGGTAATAAAAGCGGCCTCATCACTGCATAGGTACAAGACCAAGTCGGCTACCTCTTGGGGTTGGCCCATTCTTCCAATGGGTTGTGTTTTTGAAAATTCTTCAAACATTTCTTTTTCTTTTCCGGGGAAATTTTTTTCCAAGTAGGCATCGACAAATGGGGTATGTATGCGAGCTGGAGAAACACTGTTGCAGCGAATCCCATCTTGGATGTAGTCCTTTGCCATAGCAAAGGTCATGGCCAAAACGGCTCCCTTGGTCATGGTATAGGCCAGTCGGTTATTGGCTGCAACATGGGAGACAATAGAGGCCATGTTGACGATTACTCCTCCTTTATTTTTCATCTTGGGAATCAGAGCCTTCATGCTGTTAAACACTCCTTTTACATTGACTTGATACAAGCGGTCAAGATCGCTGCCTTGGGTTTGTTCAATATTTCCTACAAAACCTATTCCGGCATTGTTGACCAGAATGTCAATTTGCTCGGGAAGGTAGGCAAAGCCATTGTTGAGTTCATCCCATTGAGTGAGGTCCGCCTTTATGGTTTGAATTTCGGATTGTTTGAGGGCGGGGTTTTCACTAAGGTCGATTACAAAAACTTGTGCGCCTTGTCGTTTGAGGGTTTCTGCAATTGCTTTCCCTATTCCGCTGCTGCCTCCTGTTACGACAGCATTTTTTCCGCCGAGGTCAAATTTCATAGGTTCAATTTAAAAATTGATTAACGTCTATATCTTGCAAAAGCCAAGACAGGTTGAAGCGGGCCAATTTTCCGCCACCGTAGGCGTTGACATTTTCTTTAGTTCCGGTTTCGTACAATAGGTAGATGAAGTCTTGGGAGGGTGTGTTTTTTCGTCCAACAGCCATGGACGAGTATTTAAAACCCGCTTGGTCGATGGTTTTTTGAACGGGCCAAGATTTTCCACCATCAAAACTCAACCAAATTTTTCCGTTTTTACGTCCGCTATCAGAATCGATATTACTGAAGATCAAGAGGTCCTTGCCGGCAAAGGGTAAACGATCCAAACCAGCCATGAGTCCGTAATCTCTGTCTTTTTCACCATCGGGCAAAACAGGACTTACATAGAGATTCTTCCAGTTGTTCCCTCCATCGGTACTGGTGGCAATGTGTCGCCATCTGGGATTGAGGCTGTCGGTAGCGAGATGCCTTCGAGTATTGTAATACAATGTCCCGTTTTCCAGTTCGACAATAGCTGCCTCTCCTGTGCCGTTGGCCGGAAAAGGGTTACTGGTCTGCCAGCTATGGCCCCCATCATCGCTATAAATGGCATTGGTATAATGTTTTGGCCAATACTTCCGATCGTTGCCCTCCGAATAAAAACGGGTAGCTCGCACCAGTCTACCGTTATATTTTTCGTTTTTCAGACAAATACCGTGTTCGTTCATGTGCATGGAGGGGAGGTTTCCCATATGATCTGGCAATATTTGAATGGGGTTGGGTTGCCAAGATCGGCCTTGGTCAACACTTCTGAAGCTTGCCAGCGGGGCAGGGGGGTGCACTCCTTTTTCGACAAAGGCAATGAGGTCTCCACTGGCATCGTCTACGACAAGACCGCCACCGTGAATGCCTTCATCTATTAGAACTTCGTCTTCCCAAGTGGCTCCAGCGTCTGTACTTCTTTTGCTCACGACTTTTTCTTTTCCCCAAAGCGCTATTACGGTTCCGTCTTTTGCTACTACAATATTGGGGAATCGTTCTGCTTCAAAGAGCATTTGGGTTTCGAAAAAAGGCTTGTTTCTCAGAGCGATTTCCAAATCATCAGACGGCGAGGAAAAACAACCATCAAGCAAAAGGATGAGAATGAGCCAACACAGGTGTTTCATTTTACAGGGAGGAATTGTTTTTTTTCATCTGTTTAAAATTATGCAAGTTGTTGGTAATGAGAGTTTAATCATATCGGTGGGTATTGGTCTTTGCCATGTTAATTGCCCATTATGGGCTTTCATACTATTACTTTTTTGGAGTTTGGAACCGTATGGGAATCAATATTTCATTTCTTCTGCGGAAGAATTTGTAGGGACTGTCATAAACCAAAACTTTAGGTTTACCATTACTTTTGATTTTTTCTTTTTCCAAAACACGAGTCAGAGCTATTGTCTGAAATTTCTCTTTTTTGGAATCGGTATAGCCAGAATACCTTAGGGCTGCAAAATAGCCTCCTGGATCTTCAATGACTTCGAGCGATGCGTCTAAGGGTTGCGGAGTATTGGCACTGTTCATTCTTTTGGGCAACACAAAAGCCATGCTTTTTTCTTTTGCTCTTTCCATATGAACGGGCGATGTCATGGCAATTTTTTGTTGATTGGTATTGTTCCCGGAGATGAAGTCAAAAAGCTTTCTAAAACTCGAACCTTGGGTGTTGTCTTTAGTTTTGGCCATCATCACTTTAGGATATAGTCTTATTTCTACTTCACCTATGTTTTGGATGACTTCATAGGATTGTGTCTCGATTTGTGCCATTGCAAAAGTGGGTATCCATAAAAAAAAGAGGATTTTTCTCATAATTTTATGGGTTGTTTTGTCTAAAGGTTTTCTCCATAGGACCAACCTTCTCGGGCTGGTTCTTTGAGGTATATATCGAGATCCGGGCGGTTAGTGATTTTCATATTTTCGGCATCGTATTCAATTTTGGTAGCAAAACGCTGTGCCAAAACTCCTACC
>CAZGUB010000061.1:0-7872 GCA_964528935.1 uncultured Flavobacteriaceae bacterium
TCTTGCCAAATCCTCCAGCGATTTTGACAGCACTAGTTCTTGATCTTTTAGTCGCTTCAACTTATCATCCAAGTTTTGGGTTTCCTCCAGTTGGCTAGACAACTTTTGTTTTACGGCGATTAGGGCTGCTACGCTGTCCACTTGGTGTTTGTGAAACAAAGACTGTAGGCTGTCCCATTTTTGGGTTAGCTTTTCCAACAATGCGGGATTGCTCTCCAAATTTTCCTGTTTGGCCGAAATGTCTTGGGCTATGTCTTTCAATTCTATAGACAAGCTTGTAATACGCTCCAAGTAGGGCTGCATGGAACTGGATTTGGAAGCTGCAGTTTTCAGCAATCCGTTTAGGGTGGCCAATTGTGTCATCACGCCCATTTGTTCTTCTTCAACAATCTGAAGGCTTTGGGCCAGGAGTTGCTGCAATTCATCAACGTTGGACAGTTGGTCGATTTCTGCCTCTAAAGGTGCCATCATGTCGGGTGTCAAATCTGCTTTTTGCAATTCATCGTATAAAAACTGATGGTAGTCCATCATTTTTGCAGCCTCGGTATTAAGAACTTGTAATTGCATGTATTCCTTTTTAATATGATGGTACTGCTCCAATTGATTGCGATAGGTTTTTACCAACTCCCCATTGCCGGCCAATGCATCTAAAACTAAAAATTGATAATCGCTATTGAATAAAGACTGATTTTCCAACTGGGAGTGGATATCGATCAAAACCTCACTCAAACGGCTCAACACCTCCAATCTTACTGGGCTATCGTTTACAAAAGCTCTGGATTTTCCTTCAGGAACAATTTCCCGCCTGAGTATGGTTTCGGGCTCGTAGTCCAGTTCCAGTTCTTCAAATAGGTACTCGAGCTGATACTTTTCTATCAAAAAACCGGCCTCGACCACACATTTCTTGTCCTTGTCTTTGAAAGTACCCATGTCGGCTCTTTTTCCCAAAACCAGTGCCAGTCCTCCGATGAGAATGGACTTTCCCGCCCCTGTCTCCCCAGTGATACAAGTCATGCCATCGGCAAAAGAAATATCCAAATGCTCAATGAGGGCATAATTTGATATTTTTAGACTGGTGATCAAAAGTTTTAGTAATGGTTTGCTCTCAAAGATACTTGAGAAAAAAATAATTCAAGGTAGAAACTACTTAATTTGTTTCCATTGGGGTTGATAAAAAGGGGCAATTTTTTGCAACATATTAATGATGGGATCCAGATCAACTTCGGGCCCATCTGTCAAAAGGTTGACGATTTCATTAGCTTTGGCATCAAAAAACACTTGCAACAGCATGGCGTTGGGACGCCGATCGTAAAGGTTTTCCAAAGGAATCAGGGCGTTGATAATCCCTTTTTTCCCATTTTCAGGATCTTGAGTCATGATATCCATTCCCTTTCGGTGGTAGGCAAAAAGAGCCTCTCTGTACTCCCGAAAAGTATTGGAACGCAGGGTGTCTATGAGCCAAAACCGATTCCTATTCCCATCGTTTTGTCTCCATCCCAAGGCACCACTTTGTTGAGACAAATTGACAATTCTTTGCGCTTGCTCAAAGTAAGGATCTCCTCCCTTCAGCCGAAGCGTATCTGCATGCATGCCCAAGATGATGTAGGCATAAAAACCGATTAGGGCGACCAAATTGGACTCATAGGCGGCAGGATTGTAAAAAAGGGGCTGGTATTCTTGATAGCTAAAGCTGATGTCTTTATCCAAAAAATTTAGCAGCGGGCTATCGTAGTTGGAGTCAAATACTGTGCGTTGGGACTGAATCTGAAGGGTTCCCTCGAAACTGGAGGCGCTGTAACTGTTCAGATTGAGGACAAAACTGCAAGTGATTTTTTCTTGGGGCAAAAAATCTTGGTCGGTCCACGACTGGGAGTTGAGAAACTCGTTGAGGGACCTTTCCAAGGTTTCGAAAATTTGTTGGTTGGTTTGATTGACCAGGTCTGCATTGACAACAAACTGGGCATTGAGTTCTTGGGCTTGATGAATAAAGGGAAAGGAAATAAAAAAAATACCGAGTAAAAATTTACGCATATCGAAGTAGGATTTGGGAAAAGATATCTTGAGCCACCTGGGTCTTGGATTTGAGTTCGAAAGGAACGGTGTTGTTTTTATTGTCAATAAATGTGACCTTGTTTTCATCGCCGGAGAAACCGGCTCCGGGTTCGTTGAGGGAGTTCAGTACAATGGCATCCAAGTTTTTGGAGCTGAGCTTTTGTAGGGCATTGGCTTGTTCGTTTTCTGTTTCAAGGGCAAATCCGACCAAATATTGCTTTTTTTTCAACTTGCCCATTTTTGCCAAAATGTCTCGAGTAGGCACCAATGGAATGGTATTCAACCCCTTTTCTTTTTTAATCTTTTGATCTGCAACTGCCTCAGGCTTGAAGTCGGCTACTGCAGCTGCGGCAATGGCGATATCTGCAGTAGAAAAATGATCCATTACACATTGGTACATCTGCTCGGAGGTGGTTACTTTTTTTAACAAAATATGGGAAGACACCGCTTCTGCCGATGGTCCTGAGATCAAGATCACTTCGGCCCCCAGTATGTGTGCTTGTTCGGCGAGTGCATAACCCATTTTGCCGCTGGAGTGATTTCCGATAAAGCGAACAGGATCTATGGGTTCATAAGTAGGTCCAGCAGTAATCAGTACTTTTTTTCCAAACAATGGAAGACGAGACAGCAGATCGTTGGACAGAAAATTTACAATTTCCTCGGGCTCCAACATTCGACCTTTTCCATGGAGGCCACTGGCCAAAAAACCCTCAGCCACCGGCAATACTTTTTTTCCAATGGCTTCCAATCTTCGAAGATTTTCTTGATTGGCAGGATGAGCATACATGTCTAAATCCATGGCAGGAGCAATATAAACCGGACAGTTACAAGACAGGTAGGTAGCAATCAGCAGGTTGTTGCATTTGCCATGAACCATGGCAGAGAGGGTATTGGAGGTCGCCGGAGCGATCAGAAACACATCTGCCCACTTGCCCAAAGCCACATGGTCATTCCACACAGGGTTGTCGTGAGATTCATCTGTAAAATTAGAAACAACCGGATGGTTCGATAGGGTAGATAAGGTGAGTGGGGTAACAAAGTCTTTAGCGGCCGGGGTCATGACTACTTTCACTTCGGCACCTGCAGAATTAAACAATCTTACAATAAGAGGGGTTTTGTAGGCAGCGATGCCGCCAGAGATACCCAGAAGGATTTTTTTTCCACTGAGTACACTCATGACCTAGGCGTTGGGATCCTCGGTATTTCTGTGGTAAATTTTGTCATTCAACCACTCCTCTATTGCCATGGCATGAGGTTTGGGCAATCGCTCGTAGAACTTAGAGACTTCTATTTGTTCCTTGTTTTCGAAAATTTCTTCCAAACTGTCGTTTTGCGTAGCAAATTCATCCAACTTCTCATGCAATTCTTTACGAATGTCTAAATTGATTTGATTGGATCTTTTGGCAATGATAGACAATGCCTCGTAAATGTTGTTTGTGGGTTCCTCCAATTGTTCTCTGTTGTAGGTAGAAGTAGAGGCAGGGGCATTAGAATTTCTGTACTTTGTCATGAGAAAGCGGTATAATTAGTTTGCAAAGGTACTAATTTCTTTTTCGACGATCTCCATTTTTTTGGATAGGTCTTCTGCAAAAAGAGTTTCGGGATAATAACGGACAATATTTTCGTGCAATTGTCTGAGTTCTGTCAGTCTTTCCAGTTTTTTGGACTCGATGCTATTGGTGGCAATTTCATACGATGCTAAAAATTTGTAGTAGAGGGCTTCTTCTCTGAATTTTGTTCCCACAAATTCTGCAATAAAATTGTCCATGGATTTGATGGCTGCCTTGTAATCGTAGATGGTGTAGTATTGCTTTGCCACTTCAAATTCTTTCTTTTCGAGCTTGGTTTGCAACTCGTTTATCAAAAGGTTGCATTCCTCTAGATACTTTGACTGCGGGTAGTTATTGAGAAAAATCTGAAGTTTTTCGATCGCAGTATTGGTCTCTTCCTGGTCCAAACTAAAGGCCGGCGACATCATATAATGACATTTGGCAGCCATAAAACTGGCTACTTCCATCTTCTGGGATTTAGGAAAAGACTTTATGAAATTTTCGAATTGGTAGGAGGCCAGATAGTAACTTTTGATCTGATAGTAGGAATCAGCAAAAAAGAAAATCAAGCGTTCGGCTTGGGGTTTTCCTCTGTAGGAAGGCACCAATTGCTCCAACAAACGGTTGGCCCTCCGGTACTCTCCGTTCTCGTAATAAGCCTCAGCAGCTTTGTATTTTACATTCATATCCTCATTATTGAGTAATTTTTGGTACTCATTACAAGAAGAAAAAACCAAAAATAAAAGGCCAATCAGAAAATAAAATCCATGCGTTCTATTCATGGAGTGAAATTAATAAATTAATTGTACAATCGGGTAGCGTTTATAAGGGTCGTTTCATAATCCCAAGCCCTATGAATTTATCTCACTTATTCTGTAGCAGACTGTAGCTTATCCCAAGCTGCTTTCAATCGACTTGACAAATCCGGAGAGGCTGCCACCAGTGGCAAACGCAATTGGTTTTCACAAAGTCCCAAAACATTCATCAATACCTTGACCCCAGTGGGATTTCCCTCTACATAGATCATTCTGATGATATCCAGAAGCAGATACTGTAGGGCATAGGCCTCCACAACATCTCTTTGTAATCCCAGACGGATAATATTGGAATAAGCCTCGGGCAGGGCATTGCCAATCACCGAAATAACCCCGTGGGCACCGGCCAAAATCATGGGTAAAGACAATTCGTCGTCGCCGGAAAGCACCACAAATTCCGGCGGGCATATTTTGAGCAAGGTGTGGGCTTGTTGAAAGTTTCCAGAGGCTTCTTTTACCGCAACGATATTCTTGCAATCCGTGGCCAGCCGCAAAACGGTTTCGGGTTCGATATTGACACCGGTTCGGGAGGGAACATTATACAAGATAACGGGTAGCGGGGCATGTGCAGCAATTTTTGAATAATGTTGGTACAAGCCCTCTTGGTTAGGTTTGTTATAATAGGGGGCTACAGAAAGTAGTGCTACAAAAGATGACAAGTCAAAGGAATTCATCAATTCCAACAATTCTTGGGTATTGTTACCCCCAATCCCCAATACCAGGGGCAATCTACCCGAATTGACCTCCACAACTTTGGCGACCAAAGCCTTTTTTTCCTCCATGCTGAGGGTGGCAGTCTCGGCAGTAGTACCCAACACCACCAGATAATCTACCCCTCCATCGATCAGGTGTTCGACGATGGCTTCTAGTGCGACATAATTGATCGACCCATCCGCTCTGAATGGGGTAACGAGTGCAACGCCATGTCCCTTGATTTGTTTCATTTATTTTGAGCGAAAAAGATTTTTAAATATTTAATACTCTCCTGGATAAACAATGTTATGTTTTTCGGATCTACGTCAATCACCAAGTCATTCAACTCCAAATCTACATTCTTGAGGCCCACACTATATCGATAGTGGGTCATGGCACTGACGTACTTAAGAGAAATGTCATTTTGATCGTAAAAGTTGATTAAGACATCTGATTTAAAATTACAAAAATCGTACAACAGTGGGCACATCACTCCAAAACTCGAAATATCAGTAGACGTATAACTCGAGTTTACCGCTTCCTCTGGTATCTCTTTGGAAGAAGGATAATATGTCAACACCCTGACGTTTTTTGCAGAGATATCAAATGATGCTCCCATTTGTTTAAAATGACTTTTATCGATTTTCATCCGATGATCTAAGATTACCGATATGCTCCGCAGGGTTTTGGCTTTCTTTGCAATACCGGGTTTGGGTTTTTTAATCACCTTGGCATAAACACGGTTCAGCATTAAACGTCGAAACCAATAGAACATAAAACAAACTTAAAGATTCGTATATGGATGACTTAAAAATAAATCATATATCAATTATTATTACAAAATGTTACAAATAAAACATTTCTAGATCAAGTCTTGATCATTTCCAAAAAATCTTTTTCGTCCAGAATGGTAATGCCGAGCTGTATAGCCTTTTCTTTCTTGCTCGGCCCCATGCCTACGCCTGCAACGACAAAATCAGTTTTAGTGGAAACAGCACTCATCACCGTACCGCCCAAAGACACTATCTTGTCCTTGAGGGCCTCTCTCGAAAAACTTTCAAAAACACCACTCACTACAAATTTCTGGTTTTCCAACACCCCCCCCGCTTCGGGGGTCTTGTCCAAAGCTTGGAACTGAAGGCCGTAGGATTTCAGTCGATCAATCAAAAATAAATTTCGGGGATCTCCAAAATACTCCAACAAACTTTCCGCAATACGATCTCCGATCTCATCGACTTCAATCAGTGCCTCGCGTTTGGCTCCTATCAAAAGATCAATAGAGGGAAAGGCTTTGACCAGTTTTTTGGCGACTGTTTCCCCTACATATCGAATGCCTAAGCCAAACAAAACCTTGGCAAATGATTTGTTTTTGGATGCCGTAACCCCCTGGAGTAAGTTGTCTACCGATTTTTCTGCCATGCGCTCCAAAGGGAGCAAATCATCACTTTGTAAGGTGTACAAATCACCAATATCAGAAATCAAACCGTTTTGATACAACAATACTACCGTCTCACTACCCAAACCCTCTATATCCATGGCTTTTCTGGAAATAAAATGCTGGATTTTACCCACAATCTGAGTGGGACAATGATATTGGTTTTTGCAATAATGTTGCGCCTCTCCCTCTTCCTTGACCAGTTCGGAATCACATTCCGGACAATGGCTGATGAATTTAACTTTCCGATCTATGGGCGGACGGTTATGGGGATCTACCCCTACAATTTTGGGAATGATCTCCCCTCCTTTTTCAACAAAAACGGTATCTCCAATTCTCAAATTCAATTTTTCGATTTGATCAGCATTATGTAAAGAAGCGCGTTTTACGGTCGTCCCGGACAACAAAACGGGGGTCAAATTGGCAACCGGAGTAATGGCACCCGTTCTTCCCACCTGATAACTCACTGATTCCAAAGTAGTAACCGCCTGCTCGGCCTGAAATTTGTATGCAATGGCCCATCGGGGAGCTTTGGCAGTATAACCCAGAGTCTCTTGTTGATCCAAACGGTCGATTTTGATGACCACCCCATCGATTTCGTAGGGCAGGCTGGCACGGTTTTGATCCCAATAATCGATAAAACGAAAAACAGCATCTACATCTTTGGCCAAAACGGACGTGTCAGGAACCTTAAAGCCCCATGAACGAGCTTTTTTTAAACCTTCGATTTGGGAGTCTACCCCCAAATTATCGCCTGCCAAAGCGTATAAAAAACAAGCCAAAGGTCGCTGGGCCACCAATTTACTGTCCTGCAGCTTTAGGGATCCCGAGGCCGTGTTCCGGGGGTTCATATAGGGCTCCTCTTCCTGCCGTAAACGCTCCTCATTCATGGCCTGAAAACCCGCCAAGGGCAGTACAATTTCGCCTCTGATCTCAAAAAAACCGGGAAAATCCCCCGCCAACTGAAGCGGAATGGTAGGAATGGTCTTGAGGTTGGTGGACACGTCATCTCCCTGAATACCGTCCCCGCGAGTTACCCCACGAATAAACTTTCCGTTTTCATACGTCAAGTTGATCGAAGCACCATCGTACTTTAGCTCACAAGCGAAAGCAAAAGACTGGTCTCCTAGCCCCTTTTCAACACGGCCCACCCATTGGGAAAGCTCTTCTTTGGAATAAGTATTGGAGAGGGAATACAACCCTCAAGGCTGATCGACCGCACCCGCCATTGCCGCGCCTGCGGCTGCGCGCATCTGCATTACCTGGACGTGTGTCCCCACTGCTCGAGCCTGCAAATCCGCAAGGCGGCCTCGCTGCACTGTTTTGC
>CAZGUB010000062.1:0-7795 GCA_964528935.1 uncultured Flavobacteriaceae bacterium
TCCGGCGTGCGCATCGAAATTCCCGACCCCGACCTTTGTTTGGGTGGTAAGCCCGAGTTTTTTGGCCCAACCTTCACTAAGCTGTCCGGCGGCTTGGTCGGCGGTGTAGGTGGGACCATATAGCCGATCTCGGAGTTGTGAAAGGTAGGGGTCCAATTTTTCCAAAAATTTCTTGTCCGGTAACCCCCCCCATGATTCGTGCCACATGGCTTTGTGCCCGGCGGCGCAACGACTTCGCCTAAATTGATCTAAACGCTGATTTTCTATGAGTGTGAAGGTAAGATAATCACAATGTTCCATCCAAGAATAGGCGTTTTTTTTGATGTTTTCATCTTTTCGAATTAGGTGTAAAATTTTTGCCCAAAACCATTCTGAAGAATAAATTCCTCCCGAATATTCCAAATAATTGATTCCTTTCCATTGGTTGGCCAATCGGTTGATTTCATCGGCTTCAGCTACAGCGGTATGGTCTTTCCAGAGAACCACCATGGCATTGGGATTGTTTTCAAATCCTTTTTGATAGACCAGAGCTTCGCCTGTTTGGGTTACTGCTATGGGCGAGGAACCGGTCGTGTCGATAGAGAGGGCTTTGATTGCTTCCGGACTGACTTTGGCTTGGGAGATAACAGATTTAACGGTTTTTTCCAGCCCTTCGAAATGATCTGATGGGTGCTGACGAAACTGATTGTTTGCAGGATCACAATAATCACCACGGGACCATTGGCGGTAATGATCTACTGCCGAGACGACTGCTTCTCCTGAGGAGGCATTTACCAGTAATGCCCGTACCGAATCTGTTCCAAAATCTATTCCGATTACATAGGCACTCATATCGAAAGGTATTAATAGTTTTTTTATTTTCTATCAAAAACAACTACAGCAAAGGATTGAGGGGGCAATACGATCTGCAGGTTTTTCAAATTTAATTTCAAAGAAATTTCTTTGGGGCTGATGGCATAGGGATTTTCTATGCTGTTTTCAGCATTCAGGTCTTGATGCTGAAGGATCATTCCACCAGCATTTTTGTTGACCTTTACACCCTCAAGGTCGATGTTTAGCTTTTTTTCGGACGGATTTTTGTTGACCAATTTCACAACGATTTGATTTTTGTCTTGGTCGGTTACGGCAGAGGCGTATATTCCTTGTTGTCCGATGGGTTTTTGTCCGTTGAGCTCCACGGCGACCAAGTGGGTTCCAGGGTAGTTGGCAAACAATTTCTGCACATAATAGTTGGGTGTGCCATAGGATTTTAAGTTGTTGAACCAAATCAGGTCGGGGGTCCACTGCCATGCTTCGGTGTGGGCCATGAGTGGGGCGTAGGAGGTCAGGTGTACAATGTCGGCATTTCTTTCCAGTCCGGTCATAAAGGCTGCCTCGGACAGAGCACATTCCCAATTGTTTTTGTTGTTGGGGGTAGCGGTAGCAGCACTTTGAGCAGCATATTCTCCGGCAAATATTTTTGGTCCATTGCGGTCATAATTATCGTATCTGCCGGCATTTTCAAAAAACCATTGAGGGGGTCTATAGTAGTGTTCGTCGACAATTTCGGCATTGATTTTCCGCAGTTCTTTCATGCCGTAATCAAAATAGTCTCCCTCGGGAAAAGGACCACTACCGGAAACGACTATAATTTCGGGATATTTTGCTTTTATGGCTTTTTCGAAAGCGATATAACGCTCAAAATAATCTGGACCCCATTGCTCATTTCCAATGCCGATGTATTTCATGTCAAAAGGGGCTTGGTGTCCCACTTCAGCTCTTATTTTTCCCCATTGTGTTTTGGGGGAGCCATTGGCAAATTCAATCAAGTCGAGGGCGTCTTGGATGTAGGAATCCAGTTCTTCCATGGGCACCAGTTCTCCCGTATTAAATTGACAGGCCATTCCACAGCTCAATATGGGAAGGGGCTCTGCACCGAGATCTTCAGACAGCAAGAAATATTCATAAAAACCTATTCCAAAACTCTGGTAGTAATCGGGGGTCAAGCGATGAGAAAATTCTGTATTCCAGCGGTTAATCATGGCGGTTCTATCGGCTACGGGCCCTATTGTTTTTTTCCATTGATACCTATTTTCTAGGGTTCTCCCTTCCACGATACACCCACCGGGAAACCTCAAAAATCCGGGGTTTAGTTCTTCTAAAAGGGTTACAATATCTTTGCGCAATCCCCCGGGGCGATTTTTCCAAGTGTCTTGGGGGAACAGGGAAATCATATCCAGATCTACGGTTCCGTTTCCTTCAAAGCTGAGGTGTAAATGTGCCTTTTCGACTGTTTTCGAGGGGATCAATGAGACTTTTTGCGACTTCCAATCCGAATGGGGGTTCAAATCAATTTGTGCGGTGGCTAAGGTAGATTTGTCGCCGGGATCTACTAGGGCGATATTGAGTTTTTTAATCCCCAGAGCGTTGGAGGAACGCACACTAAAATTGTATTTTTTTCCATATTCTACTCCCATTCCTCTGTACCCCTCGTTGACAAGTAAGTACCCACTGTCTCGATTTACTTTTACATGGAGATAATTCCTGTTAGACGGTTGGCCTGTATAACGTGTGATGGCAGAAGATCCCGAGTTTGGATTGAGAGAATGTCTGTCGGTATTGGGTTCGGACCACCCTATTTTGGGGAGGGTAAATTCAAAAGATCTGTTTTTGACCAATTCTGCATACAAGCCACCATCGGCGGCAAAATTAATGTCTTCGAAAAAGATCCCGTACATGGTGGGTTGAATGGGAGCAATGGTTTGGTTTGCTTTTACCTTTAGGGTGTTTTGCGCCATGCTGAATTGAATCAACAGCACTATGGCCAAGAGTGGAGTGTTTTTTTTCATTTTAGTGGTATTTTTTCGGGGACCCAAACCTTCATTTTTCCAATGCCACGATTGGACCACATAAAATAGGGAAGGGCGATAAAATTATTTTGTTTTACAAAAACTGTGCTTTCTCCTAGAATTGTGTATCTTATGGTGTCAAAAGAATGGAGTGGATCTACAATTAAATGATCAAAATTTTCTTTGTTGTCAATTTCCTCAAAGGCATAGACAAAGGGGCCTCTTTCTACAGCTACTTTTTGTTGGTTTTCCAGCACGGCCGCCTTGCTTCTCACGGTGCGAATTGGCATGGGGAAATGGAGCTCTAGGGCATCCCCATGATTCCATTTTTTTTCAATTACGATATATCCCTCATGGATTTGATGGGGAAACTTTTTCTGGTTGATGGTTATGGAAAATTGAGGATCCCGATTTTGGGTGTATTGATACAGGTCTCCCGATAGGGCTTCGCCCCTTGCCCAGTGGGGAATACGCAGTTTTAGGGTGGCCTGCTGAGGTAGTTTGGTTTCAAAATGCAAACTTACTTTTCCATGCCATGGCATACTGGATTGTTGTCTTATTTTGAGGTCGAGTTCTTCGGTTTGTATTTGGACGTCGCTACTCACGTAAAGGTTCAGTAAAACGGTATTTTGGGTAGTGGAGTACAGGAGTTGGGGCATGGTGGGAAGAAACCGTATTAAGTTGGTGGGACAGCAAGAGCAGTCAAACCAAGATTGTCGGGTCAGAGCTCCTCTATTGAAAGAGTATTTTCCATCTGATTCGAGGGCGTTGGGGTAGAAAAATTTTATCCCGTCGAGGGAGAGTCCCGAGATCAGTCCGTTGAACAGAGTACGTTCGATGATGTCTAAATATTTGACGTCTCCGTCTCTGTTGTGCATAAGCTTGTTCCAATAGACACTTCCGATGGCAGCACAGGTTTCTGCGTAGGAAGTAAGGTTGGGCAATTCATAATTTTTACCAAAAGATTCTCCTTGGTGTTTGGCACCTAAACCTCCGGTGAGGTAGGTTTTTTTGTGTACTGTATTTTCCCACAATTTTTGGGTAGCATCGCTGTAATGAGGGTCTTGTGTGAATACCGAAATGTCTGTCATGGCGGCATACATGTACATGGCCCTTACGGCATGCCCCACGGCTTCCCGTTGTTGGGTCGGTGGAAGGTGATCCTGAGCATAGGATCCAAAGAGGGGGTGGTGGTCGGGTTTACCACGGTGGTCGAGGAAGTATTTTGCCAAATTCAAGTATTCTTTTTTGCCGGTAATTTTAAATAGACTGATCAGTCCGGATTCTATGATCTGATGCCCGGGAACTGTTTGAATTTTTTTAGGGTGCTCTCCAAAGGTATTTACCACTAGGTCGGCGTTTTTGAGGGCGATGTCCAAGAAGTTTCTTTTTCCGGTTGCCATAAAGTGAGCCGCCGCCGCCTCGAAGAGGTGTCCTGCGTTGTACAACTCATGGCTGGCTTCGAGGGATTCCCATCGTTTGCCGTGGATGACTTTTACCCATGGTGCGGGGGGTTTTTGTGGATCTATGGTTCGCCAAGTGGTGAGGTATCCGTCGGCCTCTTGTCCGATACCAATGATGTCGATGATGCGATCGATTTCTTTTTCGAGTGCCTCGTTGGGAGCAGTGATGAGAGAGGAAGCCGCGCCTTCGATGATTTTGTACAAATCGGTGTCGTCAAAAGGCATTTCGCCTTTGGTGACCCCCTGCAGCCGTCCACCGGCGATGAGGAAGTTATCCATTCTGCCTTCTGCCTCCGATTTTTTCAAAGCGTATTGAATAGTTTTTTCTTGTACCCGTTTGATCAAGTTGGACCAAAAGGTGTCTTTTAGAACAATATTTTTTAAAGGTACCGGTGTAATGGGGTACTCATTTTTTGGCAGGGGAGACTGACAGCCCGGCAAGGTGGTCATAAAAAGGAGGGAAAGACAAAAATATTTTACAACCTTGGTGCCGTTCATCTTTTCTAAAATTATTTGCTTTGGAAGGTAATGATACTAAAAGGGGGGATTTCAAGATTCAAGATTCCTTTTTTTAGTTTGAAGTTTTTGAAATCGTTGGGTTTGATTTTTTCGTTTTCTTCAAAAGAGTTGTGATCTTGTAGCTTGGCAGAAGTCAGTATGGTGGCTAAAAAGTCTGTGGCTTCCATGTTTTTGAGGTTCAATTGAAGGGAATGACTTTTTTTGGGGTCGATATTGACCAAAGAGAGGTTGAGGGCGCCATCGGTTTTTTGGGAGGCCGATATGGAAATGGCGGGCAGGATTTCTTTTCCTAGTTTGTATGGGGGGGATTGGAATGCCACGGGAACCAAGCGGGCATCGTGATGAATTTTGTACATTTTTAGAACGTGAAAGGTGGGGGTTTTTATCATTTTTTCCTGATCGGTAAGAATGACGGCTTGGAGTACATTTACTGTTTGTGCCAAGTTGGCCATTTTGACCCTTCTGGCGTGGTTGTTGAAAATGTTTAGGGTGGTTCCGGCAATCATGGCATCCCTCATGGTATTTTGCTGATACAGGAAACCGGGGTTGGTGCCGGGTTCTACATTGTACCATCCTCCCCACTCGTCCACCACCAGTGCAATTTCATTTTTGGGATCGTATTTGTCCATAATGGCGACGTGCTTGGTAATGAGTTCCTCCATTCTGAGTGCGGTTTGTAGGGTAGAAAAATATTGATCCTCGTTGAAATCGGTGGCGGATCCTTTGTCGTGCCATTCCACAAAAGAATAGGAGTGAAGTGCTACTCCTTCGATGAGTGATTTGGGGATGTCTCTCATGAGTACTTCGGTCCAGTGGTAGTCGGCGACATTGGCTCCGGAGGCAATTCTAAAAATGCCATCACTGTTGGACCAGTCGGTCATAAAAGTAGCGTATTGTTTGTAGATGTTGGCATAGTATTCCGGGGTCATGTGTCCGCCACACCCCCACATTTCGTTTCCTACTCCCCAATATTTTACACCCCAAGGGGCGGCCCTATTGTTTTTTTTGCGCAGCTCGGCCATAGGGCTACCCGATTCGTGGTTTACGTATTGTACCCATTCGCTAAATTCTTGTACGGTTCCGCTGCCTACATTGGCGGCGAGATAGGGGTCGGCACCCAGCCTCTCGCAGAGGTTGAGGAAGTCGTGGGTTCCAAAGCTGTTGTCTTCGGTTACCCCGCCCCACCATCGGTTGACCATGGTGGGTCGATCTTCTTTGGGCCCGATTCCGTCTTTCCAGTGGTAGGTATCGGCAAAGCATCCGCCGGGCCAGCGTAGGTTGGGGATATCCAGCTCCCTCAGGACTTCAATGATGTCGTTTCTCACTCCTTCGGTATTTGGAATGGGGCTGTTTTCTCCCACGTAAAAGCCTTCGTAAATGCATCGGCCCAAATGTTCGGCAAAATGGCCATAGATGTGTTTGCTTACCATGGGCGCGTTGTCGTTGGGATACAGTTGAACTACAACAGCTGTTTTTTGTGTAAAAACCGAAAGGGATGTCAAAAAAGATAGAATTGAGAGGAATAATTTATTTTTCATGAGATGGATGTTTGTCAATCAAATATATATTTTTTAAGTGTAAAAAAAACATTTTTTACATTAATTTGGTTCCCAATTTATATTTTTATCTTGGAGACATATTTATGGTTCACCTTCATCATTATAACAAAGAGGACAAGCTTCTGGTAGCAGTAGATTGTATCATTTTTGGTTTCGACGAGACTTTAAAGATTTTGATGGTTCGAAGGAATTTTGAACCAGAGAGGGGCCAGTGGTCTTTAATCGGGGGTTTTGTGAGACAGGAAGAAGATTTGGATCAGGCGGCGGCAAGGATTCTGAAGGCCTTGACCGGGATTGACCATTTGTATATGGAGCAGCTTTACGCCTTCAGCAAGGTGGATCGCGACCCCGCCGAACGAACCATTTCCGTGGCTTATTTTTCTTTGATTCCGCTAAAACCTTCTCTGACAAAAGTTTTGGATGGTGCTGCTTGTCGTTGGTTTGAAATTCAGCAGATTCCTAAGACCATTTTCGACCACGGCCTGATGATAAAAGATGCTTTGAAACGCTTGAGGCGAAGGGCTACCCACCGCCCCATTGGTTTCGAGTTGTTGCCTGAAAAGTTTACCATGAAAATGCTTCAAGATTTGTATGAGGCGATTTTGGACAAAACATTGGACAAGCGCAATTTTATCAATAAAATCAATTCTTTTGGAATTTTGGAACGACTGGATGAAAAAGACAAGTCGGGATCTAAAAAAGGAGCTTTTTTGTATCGCTTTAATGAAGAACAATACCGTGAAAAGCTAAAAGAGGGCTTGGTTTTTAAGATATAAGGGTTGAGATGCAATGGATTTTAGAGGTTTTTGATCAATTCCCTATTATCTTCGTTTTGCTATTATTATATAAATTACTTCCATTTATATGCGATTTTTGGAATCCTTAATTATGAAATCCCAAAATGGGTCTTTAACTCGGTAAAGACCAATAACCACCGACAAGATTAAACTCTCATTACCAACAAATTACATAATTGTAAACAGATGAAAAACGACTACAATTTAAGATTGAAAAGCAGCCCAACATCAATTTTCCTTTTATTGGCAGGCCTACTTTTGACGGGGTGTAATGCGCCAAAAAAACAAAATCCTTACAACATACTGTGGCTGGTAGCGGAGGACCTTAGTCCCTTTTATCTCAATGCCTACGGGGATTCTCGAGCACCCACCCCTCATCTCGATCGCTTGGCGCGCGAAGGTGTCGTATACACCAACAGCTTTTCTGTCTCCGGCGTATGTGCGCCCAGCAGGTCTACTTTGGCAACGGGCATGTATCCCAATGCCATCGGCACCCACAATATGCGAACCCTAAATCTGCAGCCTGCCAGCAGAGCGATGGGATTGATCGACTATCAAGCCGTTCCTCCACCAGAGGTAAAAATGGTCAGTGAGATCCTGCGGGAAAACGGTTTCTACTGCACCAACAA
>CAZGUB010000063.1:0-7737 GCA_964528935.1 uncultured Flavobacteriaceae bacterium
CAAAGTTTTCGGCAGCAAAACCGTTTTTTGCATCTTCTTGGGTCTGAATGTCCAGCAGACCTACCCGCCATTTTTCGTCTATGTTGCCACTGAGGCGAATGCCACCGGTGATGGCGTTGTTCAGGCCAATTCTTCGTGAGAAAAAAGGACGAATATGTTCATAACCAAAATTGGCAAATAGATCAGCATTCTCTAAAAAAAACTGCCTCCGCTCAGGAAAAAATAATTCAAAACGATCCAAATTGGTAACCTGTTGATCTACCTCGGCTTGTGAAAAATCCGGATTGAGGGTAATGTCCAGATTCAGTGATGAAGTGAGGTTGAGTTTTACATCGGCGCCGGCATTAAACTTGTAGTCGCTTACGTTTTGGCGTGGACTGTCGATCTCCCCGGAAAAATAGGGAATCACAGAAACATTAGAACCCTGTGTAGGAGGGGGAGCATCCCATTTCAGCACCCCGGAGTAGGCCATGGTAATGGAAGGAAATTGCCGAGGAACGGGGGTCCAACCCGACTTTTCACTGGCTTTTAGATCCAAACGGCTGAAACTGATTCCCCATTTAGAGAGGTTGTCCTTGTAGCGAATGGATTTGAATGGTATGGCGATTTCTGCAATCCACCGGTCTTCGTTGAAGGAAACCTCCGAATACCATTTGGTATCCCAATTCAAATCCACACTGCGACCGTTGAACATGGTGCCATCCCACTGTGCGCCATAGGCATTTAGCCCGAAGGCAAAGCCGGTATTCATGTTGTTGAAAGGGTCGATGGCAACCAGAAAATTGTCGTTTTTACCAAAGCTAAAATCACGTTTGTAAGATTCAACCACATAATCGCCCTTGACGTTATTGTTGAAAAAAATAACGGCGATATAGATATTCTTTTGGTCGTAGGTCATTCTGACCTCGGAAAATTGTGTGGCCGCTGTATCGTCTTGGGGGAGGATCATAGCAAAATGGTCTGCCACGTCTGCAGTCTCCCATACGCTTTCGTTGAGAAGACCATCCAAAACCACTTGCTCATGGGTTTTGTCGATTCTCAGTACATAGTCTTTATTGATTTTCTGACCCCGTACCTGAGGTGGGTATAATATTGATAGGCCCAACAAAATGGTGGGCAAAATAGGTCTCATAGGCTATCGGTACAGTTGGTCTGTAGGGGTTTTACAAATCTCCAACATCAATTTAGCAATCTTATCAGTCACGTCATCAAAAAACATTTTACCCTTTTCGGCACTCGATTTTTTGGGGTTTCCCACACCGGTATCATCGGTTACCAAGGACCACTTTCGTTCCGTCCAAGCCCATTTTTCTCTAAATCCCTCAATGGTATTTTTCTTTTCATTACCGCTACCGGCCACTGACAGCGGTAAGACCAAATCGGGTTGGAGATGCATCATGATACTGGTTTCCATTTCGTCGGCGTGATCACCTTCTTCCTCAAAATAATTTGACTTGTCCAAAGCCTGAAACCAATTGCAACTGCTGAGCAACATTTTGGGAAAATGCAATCCCAATTCTCGCAACATGGTTTTGAAGTCATTGCCGCCATGGCTGTTGAGGATCAAAAATTTTTCAATACTTTGCCGTTCCAGAACCGTCAATATATCTTTTAAAATTGCCATTTGGGTTGAAGGATTCATATTCATATCCAAATATATATCGGTTTGCCCGGTATTGACTCCGAAGGGAATGGTGGGCAAAATGATCACTTTTGCCCCTTTGTTCCATGCTTTTTTTCCGGATTCGGCAGCAATGGCATCGGCTTCGTAAACATCGGTGCCATAGGGCAAATGGTAGTTGTGGGCTTCGGTAGCTCCCCAAGGTAATACCGCAAGGTCAAAACGCTCGGTTTTTAAATCTCGCCAAGAGCATTCAGATAAAATGTAGGGTCTCATATAACACGAATGTAAAACATAATTGTGATTGTTTGAATATTTGGAGCATAATTGTTGGGTGTGAAAATTGACTTGCCTAGCCTATTTTCATACATTTACACTACCAAATCACAAATTCTGCTTATGTTAGTTTCAGTCTATGGAAGTGCCGTTTTTGGCATAGATGCCCAACGAATAACCATAGAAGTCAATGTCGATCAGGGCATTGGATATCACTTGGTAGGCCTTCCGGACAACGCCGTTCGTGAGAGTAACTTCCGAATTGCAGCGGCCCTGAGAAATACAGGGTACAAACTTCCGGGAAAAAAATCACCCTCAACATGGCTCCTGCCGATTTACGCAAAGAAGGCTCGGCCTACGACTTGCCGCTATCTATCGGAATTCTGGCAGCTTCTGCTCAAATACAAGCCCCAAAAGTGGGGGAATATGTGTTGATGGGCGAGTTGGCCTTGGACGGCAAAATCCGACCCATCAAGGGTGCACTACCCATTGCCATTCAGGCCCTCAAAGACGGATTTAAAGGCATTATTTTGCCGAGGAAAACAAAAAAGAAGCTGCCATTGTCAAAGGATTGGACGTTTACGGAATGGATCACCTCACAGAGGTCATCGCTTTTTTTGAAGGAACAAAATCTTTTGAACCCACACTAATCGATATCCGAAAAGCGTTTGACCTGCAATTGAAGTATCCGGAACAAGATTTCTCTGACGTAAAAGGCCAAGAAACCATTAAACGCTGTATGGAAATTGCCGCGGCCGGCGGCCACAATATCATCCTGATCGGCCAACCGGGAGCAGGAAAAACTATGCTGGCCAAACGTCTGCCCTCCATTCTTCCACCCATGACTTTAGAGGAGGCACTGGAAACCACCAAGATTCATTCGGTAGTTGGGAAAATCAAAAATCAAGGCCTGATTAGCGGACGCCCCTTTCGGTCCCCCACCACACTATATCGGATGTGGCACTGGTGGGAGGAGGACAATATCCCCAACCGGGAGAAATCTCCATGGCGCACAACGGGGTACTTTTTTTAGATGAATTGCCCGAGTTCAAACGCTCCGTTTTGGAGGTGATGCGTCAACCCTTGGAAGACCGAGAGGTCACCATTTCAAGAGCCAAGTTTACCGTTACCTATCCGGCTTCCTTTATATTGGTGGCCAGTATGAATCCCAGTCCGTCCGGATATTTTAACGACGGTAAAAATTCCAAGGCGGTTACTCCTTTCGAAATACAACGTTATTTGGGGAAAATTTCTGGTCCCTTGCTCGACAGAATAGACTTGCATGTGGAAGTAGAGCCCGTGCCTTTTGAAAAGCTCTCCGACACACGCCCCGCTGAATCATCGGCTTCTATCCGAGAAAGGGTAACCGCCGCTCGCGCCCTTCAAACCCTGCGTTTTAAAAAAAGCAAAAACACCCATTACAACGCCCAGATGAGTAGCCGACAAATCAGAACCTATTGCCCACTGGATACCCACCTCCTCCGATTTGCTCAAAACCGCCATGGAACGCTTGTCCCTTTCGGCACGTGCCTATGACCGGATTCTCAAGGTTTCACGCACTTTGGCAGACCTAGAAACCAAAGAGCAGATCGCTACGGCACATATCGCCGAGGCGATTCAATACAGAAGTTTGGACAGGGAAGGCTGGTTGGGATAGAGGGGGTAAGAAGTTTATTTACTTTTTAAAATAAACTTCGTCGAAAGGAACCCGAAAACGTGGGCCATACACTCCCTCCGGGGAGCGAATGCCGCAACCAATTACCATGCTGATTTCTGCAGCTCCGGGCAAGCCCAAAAGTTTTTTTACCCGAACAGAGTCAAAGCCCTCCATCGTACAAGTGTCATAGCCGACTGCAGCCATACTGACCAAAAAATTTTGGCAGGCCAATGCTGCACTCTTGTGAGCCACCACCCGCATATCATGTTTTTTTACCTGACGATAAACGACGGTGTTCAAGCCCTTGAACCATTGAAAAATTCCATTGACCCATCCCGAGAAGTTTTCTGCACCATAGATTTTTGGCAAGATTTTTTGGTAATAGTCGATCGCACCCTTCACCTTTTTTGATTCCTTTTTTTTAGACTTTTCAGCTTCCGTTAGGATAAAATCTACATTAGAGGCAATTCTCTTCCGCCACAAGTCTTTCCTCACCACGGCTACAACAAATTGCCGGGCTGTTTTTGCCGCAGGCTGATTAAAACAAGCCTCGGCTATTTTTTTCATCAATTCAGAGTCGGTAAGGTGGTAAAACTCCCAAAGCTGGAGGTTACTGCTGTTGGGAGCAAGTACCCCTTGCTCCAGACATTTTTGAACCACTTTTGGATCTATCTTTTTTTGGGCGTCAAATACCCTGACCGAGCGACGATAAGCTATCGCTTCACTAACTTTCTTTTCTGACATTAAAGTTTTTTAAGTAAAAATTTTAACAAAGATAAGGACTTTGGATATGGCGCATAGCGACCGGGAAGATCGAACCAAAAAGCCCGCTTGATGACTGGTTTTTCATGAGAGAAATTCTTGAAGCTATAATGACCGTGATAAGCACCCATGCCACTGTGGCCAATGCCGCCAAATGGAAGATTGTCGTTGGCAAATTGGATAATGGAATCGTTGGCTACGCCACCTCCAAACGAGTAGCGTTTGAACAATCGGTCGATAAATTTTTCCCGCTTTGAAAAAACATAAAACGCCAAAGGTCGCTCCCTGCCTTCAAGTAATTTATGAATCTCCTCTTCCTTTTCATAGCCAATAATGGGAAGTATGGGACCAAAAATTTCCTCCTGCATCAATTCACTATCCGGTGCGGGATTATTGACCAATGTAGGACCTAGGTAAAGGTCGTTTTCATCAGTCTGATTCCCGTAAATAATGGAGTGATTTTGGAGGGATTTTTTGAGTTTATCAAAGTGTTTTTTGTGAACGATACGACCGTAATCTTTGGATTGCTGTTGTTTTATTCCAAAGGTACTTTCAATTTCTTGGATGATTTTGGTCGTCAATGCCGCCTTGACTTTATGCTGGACCAAAAGGTAATCCGGCGCAATACAAGTTTGCCCGCAATTCAGAAACTTTCCCCAAACCAATCTTTTGGCGGTAATACCCAAAGGAGCAGTTTCGTCAACAATACAAGGGCTTTTACCTCCCAATTCTAAAGTGGTAGGAGTCAGGTGTTCTGCGGCTGCCTTAGCGATGATTTTCCCCACGGAAGTGCTACCGGTAAACATGATGAAATCCCATCTTTTTTTGAGCAATTGGGTGGCGACAGCAGCGTCTCCCTCCACAACGGCTACATGCCCTGGATCAAAAACATTCTCTACGATTTCTCGAATTACTTTTGCTGTGTGAGGAGCAAACTCAGAAGGCTTCAGTACTACAGTATTCCCAGCAGCTATGGCACCTATCATGGGGGCGACAGCCAGCTGAAAAGGATAGTTCCAAGGACTGATGATCAGGGTGTTGCCGTAGGGTTCGGGAATAATGTAATCCCGAGATGGAAAATTGATCAAACTACTTTTGGCCCTTCGCGGGCGATTCCAAAGGGGCAGCATTTGAACCATTTTACCGATTTCTTTTTCTACCAGCACCGTTTCTGAAGTCATCGCCTCAAAACTCGATTTCCTCAGGTCTTTGTGCAACGCATCAAAAATATCGCGCTCCATGCTTGCGATCTCCTTTCTTAGTGCTTTCAGTTGTTTGATCCTGAATGCGGTAGATTGCGTTGACTGAGAGGCAAAAAAAGCTCGCTGTTTTTCGTATAAAATATCCGTGATTTTGGCTTTGTTATCTTTCATAGTTTGGTACTTTTGGGACTTTAAATACATAAAGATAATCCAATTTGTTATCTATTGCTTTTTTCCTTTCTTGAATGTATGAATAAATGTTATATAAAAAATTGATTTTCAGTATTTTATAATGATTTATTTTCATTTGGGTATAGTTAAAAAATACAGTTTGAGTCATCACACAAACCATCAGCATTTAATTTAGCATCAAATTTTGATTATGGCGCTCAACAAATACAGCCAACGTGTTACCCAAGACCCTACCCAGCCGGCCGCACAAGCCATGTTACACGCCATTGGGATGACCGATGAAGACTTTGAAAAGCCGCTCATTGGGATTGCCAGTACAGGCTATGAGGGAAACCCTTGTAACATGCATCTCAACGATTTGTCTGATCACGTCAAATCCGGAATTGTCCCCAACCACATGATGGGGCTGATTTTCAATACCATTGGCGTAAGCGACGGCATTTCGATGGGCACTCCCGGGATGCGATTTTCACTACCTTCAAGAGATATTATTGCCGATTCTATCGAAACCGTCGTTCAGGCCATGTCCTATGACGGCGTAGTAACGGTAGTGGGTTGCGACAAGAATATGCCCGGTGCCATGATGGCCATGCTGCGGCTTAACCGCCCCGGAATTTTGGTTTATGGAGGGACCATTGCCTCCGGCTGTATCAGAGACAAAGAATTGGATGTGGTATCTGCTTTTGAAGCTTGGGGAGAAAAAGTGGCTGGAAAAATTGATGAACAAGAATATAAAAACGTTATTCGCAACGCCTGTCCCGGAGCCGGTGCTTGTGGCGGAATGTACACCGCCAACACCATGGCCTCTGCCATAGAAGCAATGGGAATGTCCTTGCCCTACAGTTCCTCCAATCCCGCCGTAAGTCCAGAGAAAATTGAAGATTGTAAAGCCGCTGGTCGTGCCATGAGAATTCTGATTGAAAAAGACATCAAGCCCAGAGACATCGTGACGCCAAAAGCCTTAGAAAATGCCCTGCGCATTATTGCTGTTTTGGGAGGCTCTACCAATGCCGTTCTGCACCTTTTGGCCATTGCCCATGCGGCAGACATCGATTTGTCCATAGACGATTTTCAGAAAATCAGCGACACTACTCCCTTTTTGGCAGATCTCAAACCCAGTGGCAAATACCTCATGAAAGACCTGCATGCTATCGGAGGGGTGCCCGGGGTGCTAAAATTTATGCTGGACAACAAAATGCTTCACGGGGACTGCATGACCATCACCGGAAAAACCTTGGCCAAAAATTTAGCAGAGGTACCCGATTTGCCCAAACATCAAGACCTGATCAGGCCACTGAGCAACCCCATCAAAGCCACCGGACATTTGAGAATTTTAAAAGGAAATCTGGCTGCAGAAGGTGCAGTTGCCAAAATCACCGGTAAAGAAGGATTGAAATTTGTCGGACCTGCTAGGGTCTTTGACGGAGAATACAAGGCCAACGAAGGCATTGGTTCCGGAAAAGTTCAAAAAGGAGATGTGGTTGTGATTCGATACGAAGGTCCCAAAGGTGGCCCTGGAATGCCCGAAATGCTTAAACCCACAGCAGCTATCATGGGAGCTGGTTTGGGAAAAGACGTCGCCTTGATCACTGACGGAAGATTTTCGGGGGGTACCCACGGTTTTGTGGTGGGACACATAGTTCCTGAAGCCCAAGAAGGAGGCGTCATTGGCCTTCTGGAAGATGGAGACAAAATCACCATCGATGCGGAAACCAACACCCTCAGTGTGGATCTGTCCGATCAGGAAATTGAAAAAAGAAAAACCCAATGGAAGCAACCGCCCTACAAGTTTTCCAAAGGGGTTTTGTCCAAATACATAAAAACCGTATCTACAGCCTCTCAAGGTTGTGTCACCGATAAATAACACAATGAAAACAAAAGATCAAATTGCCTTGACAAAAGAGGAAAGCAAAAGCATCAAAATAACCGGTGCCGAGGCCGTTATTCGTTGCTTGTTGGCCGAAGGTGTCGATCTGATCTACGGCTATCCCGGAGGAGCGATCATGCCCGTTTATGACGAGCTTTAC
>CAZGUB010000064.1:0-7587 GCA_964528935.1 uncultured Flavobacteriaceae bacterium
TTGTTATGGCCCATCAAACAGAAATACGGCAAAAAACTCTCTTGGGCAGATTTGATGGTTTTGGCCGGGAATTGCGCCATGGAATCCATGGGTTTCAAAACTTATGGCTTTGGAGGTGGGAGGGTCGATGTATGGGAGCCTCAAGAAGATGTTTACTGGGGGCCGGAAGCAGAGTGGCTAGGCGATAAAAGATATACCGGCGACCGAGAGCTGGAAAATCCCCCCGGAGCGGTACAAATGGGATTGATCTATGTGAACCCGGAAGCGCCCAATGGCAACCCCGATCCGCTGAAAGCAGCCATCGATATTCGAGAAACCTTTGGTCGTATGGCGATGAACGACTACGAAACTGTGGCTTTGATCGCCGGAGGTCATACTTTTGGAAAGACCCATGGTGCTGCCGATCCCGACCAATACGTGGAAGCCGAACCCGCCGGAGCCAGAATCGAAGAAATGAGCTTGGGATGGAAAAACAATTACGGCTCTGGAAAAGGAGAACACACCATCACCAGTGGACTCGAAGGGGCTTGGACCACCACCCCTACCCAATGGAGCAATAATTATTTTGAGAATCTTTTTGGATATGACTGGGAATTGACTAAAAGCCCTGCAGGTGCTCAGCAATGGACGCCAAAAGAGGGTGCAGGAGCCGGAACAGTTCCCGATGCTCACAACACGGAAAAGAAACACGCTCCCATGATGTTGACCACCGATTTAGCCCTGCGCATGGATCCCATCTATGAGCCCATATCCAGACATTTTTACGAAAATCCTGATGAATTTGCAGATGCTTTTGCCAAAGCTTGGTTCAAACTGACCCACAGAGACATGGGACCTATAGACCGATATTTGGGCGCAGAGGTTCCTGCAGAACCTTTGATTTGGCAAGACCCCGTTCCCAAGGCAGACCACGCCTTGATCGACAAAAAAGACGAGGCTGCCCTGAAGGCCAAAATTTTGGAATCCGGATTGGGCGTAGGCTCATTGGTTACTGCTGCTTGGGCCTCTGCCGCCACTTTCAGAAATTCCGACAAACGAGGCGGAGCCAACGGTGCCAGAATAAGCCTTTCCCCTCAAAAATACTGGGATGTCAACCAACCCATTCAACTGGGCAAAGTACTGGACGTACTGACCGCCATCAAAAATGATTTCAACAGTAACAACACCGACAAGCAAGTTTCACTAGCCGACTTGATCGTTTTGGCAGGTTCTGCCGGAATTGAGAAAGCAGCCGCCGATGGAGGACACCAAGTTAACGTCCCTTTCACCCCCGGAAGAACCGATGCTTCACAAGATCAGACCGACGTAGAATCCTTTTCCGTCTTGGAACCTGTGGCCGATGGTTTTAGAAACTACCTCAAAAAGCAATACGATATCGAAGCCGAAAAGCTTCTGGTGGACAAAGCTCAACTGATGACTTTGACCTCACCGGAAATGACCGCGTTGGTAGGAGGTATGCGAGTATTGAATACCAATTTTGGTGGATCTAAACACGGTGTTTTGACCCACCGTCCCGAAACCCTGACCAACGATTTCTTTGTGAACCTTCTCGATATGAACACCACATGGGAAGCGTCCAACGATCAGGAAAGCGAATTCCAATGTCGTGATTTAACCACCGGAGAAATCAAGTGGACCGGAACTCGTGTGGATTTGATTTTTGGCTCCAACAGTGAGCTAAGAGCTATTTCCGAGGTGTACGGATGTGCCGATGGCGAGGAAAAATTCGTCAGAGACTTTGTGGCCGCATGGAGTAAAGTAATGCACTTGGATCGTTTCGATCTCAGTTAATACAAGTTCTTTTCGAGCTTTTTTTAGAAACCCTGAGCGTAAAAGCTCAGGGTTTTTTGTGGGGGGGATTGTATTTGAATTTGTATTTTTGTAACCTAAGCTCTATTAATGGCAGAAAAGCGTTCCCGTCCACGCGTTCCGGAATTTACGGAAGACAAAACCCAACGCAATCGAAGAAGACAAATCCTTCTGGGCAGTTTTCTTTTTTTGATTGGTTTTTTGATGATCCTCTCTTTTGGTTCCTACTTTTTTCATTACCAATCTGACCAAAGCACCTTGGAAGCTTTTTTCGATAAAGGAGTACAATCCCAAAATTTGTTGAACAAAATAGGCGCATTTATCGCTCATTTTTTTATCTATAAACTTTTTGGTATCGCCTCTTTTATTTATCCTGTTCTACTGGGCCATATGGGCTATTTATTCTTTTTTAATCACCCTGCAAAAAAATTGCTCAACCAATGGAGTTGGGGGCTACTCTATGTGTTGTGTTTGACCATTTTCTTTGGCTTTTACCACAGTGAAGCTCCTTTGCTTGGGGGAATTGTAGGATATGAAATCAACACTTTTATGGTCAGTTATGTGGGTAAAATCGGGGTGTTGGCCCTATTGGTTTTTTCCTTGGTCATCATTTTGGTTTTGCAGTGGAAATGGACGCCCGAAAGGGTCAAACAAATCCTAAACCGTTGGTTTACAAAAGAAGAAAGTGTAGCCGAAGTCCCGGTAGAAAACAGTTTGGACTTTGAAATGGAACAATTTAGCGAGGGGGCAAGTACTGATGATTCCATCTCAGAAGAAATTATAGAATTTAAAGAAAACCAAGTAGCTGGCGAGGCAGAAAATGAGCTGACCATGGAGGTTGAAGCCGCCCAGGAAGAAGAAAGCCTAACAGACACTCTGGCACAGGTACTGGTCGAAAAACACGGCTTTTTTGACCCTAAATTGGAATTGAGCAAGTACCGTTTTCCCCATCACGATTTGCTCAAAGACTATGGCGAAAGCTCCATCACCATCGATCAGGAAGAATTGGAACAGAACAAAAACAAGATCGTCGATACCCTAAAAAATTACAACATCGGCATCGCCAAAATCAAAGCCACAGTAGGGCCTACCGTCACCCTCTACGAAATTGTTCCCGAGGCCGGAATCAGAATCTCTAAAATCAAAAATCTGGAAGACGATATTGCCTTGTCCCTATCGGCACTGGGCATAAGAATAATCGCTCCCATTCCGGGAAAAGGGACCATCGGGATCGAAGTTCCCAACCAAAAGCCGAGTGTGGTCTCCATGCGATCTGTGATTAGCTCGAGCAAATTTCACAAGGCCGAAATGGAGCTGCCAATTGCCTTGGGCAAAAACATCAGCAACGAGACTTTCGTGGTGGATTTGACTAAAATGCCCCACTTGCTGATGGCCGGAGCAACCGGTCAGGGGAAATCGGTAGGATTGAATGCAGTATTGACATCTCTGCTGTTTAAAAAACACCCTGCCGAAATCAAATTTGTATTGGTAGATCCCAAAAAAGTAGAACTCAACATATACAGCAAAATAGAAAGACACTACTTGGCCAAATTGCCCGATACCAAAGAAGCCATAATTACCGACAACACCAAAGTGATTCACACCCTCAATTCACTTTGTATAGAAATGGACAACCGATATGAGCTACTCAAAAATGGGATGTGCAGAAACCTAAAAGAATACAACCAAAAATACCGGGAGCGAAAATTGAATCCCGAAGAAGGACACAGCTTTTTGCCCTACATCGTCTTGGTGGTCGATGAATTTGCCGACCTGATCATGACTGCCGGAAAAGAAGTAGAAACTCCTATTGCAAGACTGGCGCAACTAGCTCGAGCCGTTGGTATTCACCTAATCATAGCTACCCAACGTCCGTCCGTTAATGTGATTACCGGAATCATCAAGGCCAATTTTCCGGCCAGAATCGCATTTCGAGTAACTTCCAAAATCGATTCCCGTACCATTCTGGATTCCGGCGGAGCGGATCAACTCATCGGACGTGGAGACATGCTCTACACTCAAGGAAATGAATTGACCCGCATCCAATGTGCCTTTGTAGATACACCCGAAGTTCAGAAAATATCTGATTATATCGGTGCTCAAATGGGCTATGACAGTGCCTATATTTTGCCTGAATACATAGAAGATAGTACCAGCAACCTCGACCTAGATCCCTCCGAGCGGGACGATCTGTTTAGAGAAGCTGCAGAGGTTATCGTAACGGCACAGCAAGGTTCTGCCTCCCTTTTGCAGCGAAAACTTAAACTGGGATACAACCGAGCCGGAAGAATCATTGACCAAATGGAAGTGGCAGGAATCGTAGGGCCTTTTGAAGGGAGCAAAGCAAGAAGTGTTCTTATTCCCGATTTAAACGCCCTCTATGCTCTGCTGGATCAAGAAGATGTATAAATTTGTATTATGAAACCTTCGGTATCCTTTATTTTTGTTTTTGCCGCTTTTAATTCATCGATTTGGGGACAAACCTCCATAGAAGCCAAAAACTTATTGGAATCGGTCTCCAAACAAATGGAAGCCTACCACAATATCCAATTCGATTTTACCTATGTCCTGAACAATCGCATGGAAAAAATCACTCAAGAAAGTTCGGGTCAAGTAACGGTAGCCAAAGATAAATATAAACTGAATTTTCTCGATGCAGTTCAAATATTTGATGGTCTATCGCTCCATACTATCGTTCCTGAAAATGAAGAAATTACCATTGCTCAAAAAGAGGAGGACGAAGAATTTGGCATTAACCCAAATAAACTCCTTCAATTTTATCGCGAAGGCTACGATTATCATTGGGACATCAGCCAAAGGGTGAAAGGAAGAAATATTCAATTTGTAAAATTGATTCCCACACAAGAAGAAGATCAAGACATTCTATCCATCTTAATCGGGATCGACATACAGAGCAATCATATTTATCGTCTAATCGAAGTTGGGGACAATGGAACAACCACAACACTGACGATCAACAAAATTGATGTCAATACCTTATTGCCCGACGACTACTTTGTGTTTAAGGCCGCCGACTATCCGGACTATTATATTAACAATTAGATTTTGAAAATCATTGATCGCTATATCATCAGTCAGTACCTGACCCGCTTGGTCAGTATTTTTGCCATTTGCATGCTGATTTTTGTGGTACAGACCTTTTGGCTCTATATAGATGACTTGGCAGGAAAAGGCTTGGACTTTGAAACTATTTTTAAGTTTTTGGTCTATTTTACTCCAAAACTAATTCCCATCGTACTGCCTCTGTCTATACTATTGGCCTCACTGATGACCTTTGGGAATCTAGCTGAAAATTATGAATTTGCCGCCATGAAATCTTCGGGTATTTCTTTGATCCGAGGTATGTTGGCACTAATCTTAGTTCACGTTGTCATCGGGGTGGGTAGTTTTTATTTTTCAAACCATGTCATCCCCTATGGTGAAGTAAAATCCTACAATCTGCGAAGAAATTTGGCCAAACTCAAACCGGCCATTGCTATACGTGAGGGGGTTTTTAATGACTTGGGACAAATGAGCATAAAAGTAAAACGCAAATTTGGTGATGACAAAAGACTTTTGGAGGACGTAATCATCCATGAAAAAACAGAAGACAATAAAAATCGCATTGTGATAAAAGCTAAACGCGGTGCCCTAAAAAGTAAAATCAGCGATGCGACCTTACAACTGGTTTTGTATGATGGCAACCGCTATGAAGAGATAACGGGGAAAGATTACAGCTACCAAATGAGATTTCCTCACGCAAAAGTCCACTTTGAGGAATATGTCATGAATATAGATTTGTCAAAGTTCAATAATGTAGATTTGAAGGAACAAAACTACACCTCCACTTACAGAATGCAAAAAGTAGATCAACTAAGACAAAGCATCGATACCTTAGAGAGAGATTTTAATACTCAAAAAAGTATCTACAGCGAAAATTTTAACAAAAAACATTACAGCAGTAAGATCGAAGAATCTCCCGAGGTTGGGGATTTTAAACCAGATTCCTTGGTAAGTGCCAATATTTTGAATATTATGGACAACCGAGAGCGTTGGAAAGGTTCACAAACCATGGAGCGCTCGTTGAGTGATGTTCGCGGAATCATCCGAAGCTTGGAAGATAAGAAAAGGACTTTTTTTATCTTTCAAAAGACCGTAAACGTCCACAAAATGGTGTTACTGGATAAATTTACCTTGATTTTTGCATGTCTTTTTTTGTTCCTGATCGGTGCATCACTGGGAGCTATCATAAAAAAGGGAGGATTGGGCTTACCCATGGTATTATCGGTTTTGATTTTTCTCACCTATCACTATATAGGTATTTTTGCCAAAAATGCTGCCGAAGATCACAGCATTCATCCGTCCATTGCCAGTTGGATCTCGACTTTTGTGCTAGCCCCATTTGCCTTTTATTTGACCAAAAGGGCCTCGTTTGACGAGGGCTTTATAAATCTGGATTTTATCATCGTTCCGGTACAGAAAATCTACATCAAATATATAGGGGCAAAAACCCAATAAATATGCACAAAACAAAACTAAACACCATAGAGGAAGCCATAGCCTCTATCCAAAAAGGAGAGATTATCATTGTGGTCGATGATGAGGACAGAGAAAATGAAGGAGATTTTGTTGCCGCAGCAGAAGTCATTACCCCCGAAAAAATCAATTTTATGGCCACACACGGCCGGGGGTTGATCTGTACCCCACTGACTGAAAAAAGGTGCAATAAATTGAGATTGGAACGAATGGTCAGTACCACCTCTGACCCTATGGATACCGCCTTTACGGTATCGGTGGATTACAGAGGCAAAGGAGTGACCACTGGAATATCTACGGCCGACCGTGCCAAAACCATCCATGCCTTGGTGGATCCCAAAACCAGAACCACAGATCTAACCCGTCCAGGACATGTTTTTCCTTTAATTGCCAAAGATGGCGGAGTGCTGCGTAGAACCGGACACACTGAGGCAGCCATTGATTTTGCGCGTCTGGCTGGTTTTGAACCTGCCGGAGTGATTGTAGAAATCATGAATGAAAATGGTTCAATGGCACGCTTGCCTGAATTGCTAAAGGTCGCCCACAAATTCGACCTCAAAATAGTTTCCATAGAGGATCTTGTGGCCTACAGAATGCAACACGATAGTTTGATCGAAAAAAAGAGCGATTTCAACATAGAGACCCGTTTTGGTTCATTTCGTCTGCGGGCCTTTCAGCAAACCACAAACAACCAAATACATTTGGCCCTAACAAAAGGACAATGGGACGATGACGAGGTTGTTATGACCCGAATCAACTCCCTGAGGATCAGTAACGACATTTTGAGCATGCTAACCGGGCAGATGACAAAGGGACTTGACGATATTTTTTCCCTAATCAACAAGGCTGGAAAAGGAGCAGTGATATTGATCAACCAACAACAGTCGTCTGAAAATCTATTGTCTAGAATACAAAAATTGGAAGGAATGCAAGGTGAAGGTAAAGTTAATCAAGCGCCTCCGATCGCCATGGACATTCGGGACTATGGTATTGGGGCACAAATTTTGCACAACATTAAAATAAAAAAACTAAATCTTATCACCAATTCCTCCAAAATGCCACGGGTAGGCATTACCGGCTATGGCCTTGAAATAGTTGGGTATACGCGTTACTAATCCCTAGTTTTTGGATTCGCTTTTGTAAAAAGGCAAAAGAAAGAAAATCAATAAATGTATTATATTTGCAGCCCAAGGAGAAATGGCAGAGTGGTCGAATGCGGCAGTCTTGAAAACTGTTGAGGGT